>JAVHOP010000060.1:0-14139 GCA_036170135.1 Flavobacteriaceae bacterium
AAAATTAAAAATGTAAATTTACACAATTGTTTAGTTTTAAACATAACTTTAGATAAAAATGACCAAACGCGAGCAAGAAATTTTAAATATTCTCAAAGAAAATCCGCTGATAGCGCAACAAGAATTGGCGCAATTTTTAGGGATAGAGCGGTCTTCGGTTGCCGTTCATTTAAGCAATTTGATTAAAAAAGGTTTTATAAAAGGCAAAGGTTATATTATAGACGAGATGCCGTATTTGGTTGTTTTAGGCGGTGCAAATATTGATATTGTTGGTTTTACCGATGTGCCTTTGGTTTTAAAGGATTCCAATCAGGGCATTTTAAAAATTTCGATGGGCGGTGTGGGGCGCAACATTGCCGAAAATTTAGTCCGTTTGGGTTTGAATACCAAACTCATAACGGTACTTGGTGATGACAATCACGGATTGCAACTTAAAGCACATGCACAACAAATTGGTTTAGATGTTTTAGATAGTTTATTTTTAAAAAATCAGCCTACCTCGGTGCATTTAGCTATTATGGACGAACATAACGATATGGCTTTAGGCCTTTCGGCGATGGCTGTTTATAACCAGTTTAGCGTTTCATTTATCAAGAAAAAACATCAAATTTTACAAAAAGCCACTTGTATTATTTTAGATACCAATATGCCAAAATCAGTTTTAGATTATGTGGCAACTCATTATATGCATCAAAAACTATTTTTAGATGCCGTAGCCGGCTCTAAAGCCTTGCGCGCTAAGGATATTCTTGAGCATTTATACCTTTTAAAAGTCAACCGCGTGGAAGCCGAAAATTTAAGCGGTTTAAAAATTAATAAAGCAACTGCTATTTCAAAAATAGCTGATTATTTCCATAAAAAAGGAGTTAAAAATCTATGCATCACACTTGGAAGTGAAGGGGCGTTTTACAGCAATGCCACATCTAAAGGTTTTATGAAACCTCAAAAAACAACTGTAAAAAATTCAAACGGCGCTGGCGATGCTTTAATGGCAGGACTTATTTTTTCCGATTTACAAGGCAAATCGTTAATAGACAGTTTGAAATTTGGAATGACATGCGCAGCGGTAACTTTAAGTCACGAAGACAATGTCCATCCGAATTTACAAGAAGAATTACAACTTAAAATGGCCACAACAATATGAATCAATATTTAGATATTAGCCCTGAAGTTAAACAAGCGCTTCTCAATAACCAACCGATAGTTGCCCTCGAATCAACCATTATTTCACACGGAATGCCTTTTCCTAAGAATATGGAAACCGCCTTGCAAGTCGAGCAAATTGTACGTGATAACAACGCCATTCCGGCAACCATTGCCATTATAAATGGTAAACTAAAAGCGGGGTTAAGCAAAGAAGAAATACAATTTTTGGCAAAAGAAGGACGGGCAGTAATCAAAACGAGTCGGCGTGATATTCCGTTTTTGGTTTCTAAAAAATTAAATGGCGCTACCACGGTCGCCTCAACAATGATTATCGCGCAAATGGCTGGTATTAAAATTTTTGCAACTGGCGGAATAGGTGGCGTTCATCGGGGTGCAACCGAAAGTTTTGATATTTCAGCCGATTTACAAGAGTTGGCACATACTGATGTAGCGGTAATTTGTGCCGGTGCCAAAGCAATTTTAGACCTCAATTTAACCTTAGAATATCTTGAAACACATGGCGTTCCGGTAATTGGTTATCAAACGATGGAATTGCCTGCATTCTATACCCGTAAAAGCGGATTAAAAGTCGATTATCAGTTAAATTCACCCTTAGAAATTGCCGATTTTTTACATAGCAAATGGACTTTAAACCTCAATGGCGGCGTGGTTATTGCCAATCCAATTCCCAAAGCATTTCAAATGGATTACAATCAAATGATGACAACCATTGACAAAGCGCTTTTAGAAGCAAAAAAATTGGGAATAAAGGGCAAAGAAAGCACGCCGTTTTTATTGGAAAAAATCACCAATTTAACCAAAGGAGAAAGCTTAGAATCTAATATTAAACTGGTCTTTAACAACGCTGCATTAGCTGCAAAAATAGCTTGTGATTTTGTTAAACTCAAATAGGTGATGTCTAGTTTAAATTGGCTGATTAATACATAGGCCACACTACTTTACTTATCAATTTCTAAAACCTTTTTAATCATATTATCATTTTGGTTGTAAAATTGATAGAACTTATTGTCGTTAAACAGCTCTCTAGTAAAAAGCGCTTTTAGATAAAATTTAATTTGCGATTTAAGTTTAGTGTCCAATTTTTTGCCATACTTAATTTCTTTTAAATAGGCTTTAAAAATTGATTCGTCGGCATCAAAGCTTTTGTTAAAGTTTTCAAAAGTTAGGTTTTTAAATTCCTTTCGGTGTTCATCTACATAGTTAAATACAAAGTTATTGATGAAGTTAAAATGAAAACTGCCGATATAATTTGTAGTGTCTATCGAGACAAAAACATCGGGAATAATGCCACCTCCTCCGTAAACTATTTTTCCTTTTGGCGTCTTATATTTTAAAGAGTTAACTACTTTAATGCTGTCAACATTGGTCAACTCGCCGCCTTGAAAGCGTTTTTCTAGCTCATTAAAATAGTTCATATTTCCGGTATGATTGTAAGGTTTTTGAATAGACCTTCCGGTTGGTGTGTAGTATCTTGCCGTTGTTAATCGAAC
Source organism: Flavobacteriaceae bacterium (assembly GCA_036170135.1). Classification (GTDB taxonomy): domain Bacteria; phylum Bacteroidota; class Bacteroidia; order Flavobacteriales; family Flavobacteriaceae; genus CG1-02-35-72. Next base: position 2,658 of record JAVHOP010000060.1, read on the forward strand.
CGAAGAGCCATCTCCTAAGCTCATTTCTTGTTGCACCAAACCTTTTCCAAAAGAACGACGCCCAATAATAATACCCCTATCATTATCTTGCAAAGCGCCGGCAATAATCTCGCTTGCCGACGCGGAGCCTTCATCTATCAACACATAAACTTGTTCTTTTTCGAAATTACCTTTTTCTGTCGCTAAAGATTTTTCTATTTCTCCGCCTTTATTTTTGGTGGTAACGATAATTTTATCTTTTTCTAAAAATTCATCTGCAATTTTGGTGGCAATTTGTAAATAACCTCCGGGATTATTCCGCAAATCAAAGACTAAGGATTTCATTCCTTCTTTTTTTAAAGCTTCTAAGGCGACTTCAAATTCATCATACGAAGTTGCAGAAAATTTATTCAGCTTAATATAACCTAGATTGTTATTTATCATATAATAAGCATCTACACTTTTTATTGGAACCTCGTTTCTGGTAACGGAAGTTGTGAAAAATGATTTTGAAGATTTTCTGTAAATTCTCAATGCAACCTTTGTGTTTTCAATGCCTTTGAGTTTTTTTATGATATCGTCATTTTCAATTTTTTTTCCATAAAGTGTATCGGCGTTGGCCATTAAAATTCGATCTCCGGGAAGAACTCCTGCTTTATCACTGGGACCGTTTGGAATAACTTTTGAAACCGTTAAAGAATCTCTAAACATCAAAAATTGAATGCCAACACCTACAAATTTACCATCCATTTCTTCTGTAATTTGTTTTTGATTGGAGGCTGGAATGTAAACTGAATGTGGGTCGAGTTTGCTGAGCATCTCTTTTATGGCATCATCTAAAAGGCTGTCGGTATCAACTTTATCAACATAATCATATTGAATAAAATTTATCAATCGTTTTACTTTTGCCTCTTGATTATTTTGCATTCCAAAAAAAGCAATTGTTTGCTTATTAAAATTCAGATAACTTCCTAATAATACGCCAACAGCAATGCAGCTTGCCATAATAATTGGTAAAAATAATTTTAATTTATTCACTTTTAAAAAATTTAACTTAATACTAGATATCCGATATTAGCTACCTATTTCTGTTCAATATCTAATTGCATCAATTCTACACCGGCTTTTGCTAAAAATTCTAAACCTGTAGTGTCTCTGTAGCCCACATTATAAACCATGCGTTTAATTCCTGCTTGATAAATGAGTTTACTGCATTCCCTGCAAGGCGATAAAGTAATGTATAAAGTGGCGCCTTTACAAGATTGCGAAGAAGAGGCTACCTTTAAAATAGCATTTGCTTCTGCGTGCAGTACTTCCCATTTAGTTATGCCTTCTTCATCTTCACAACAATTATCAAAACCAGATGGTGTGCCATTGTACCCGTCAGAAATAATCATTTTATCTTTTACAATAAGAGCCCCAACTTGTTTGCGTTTGCATCGCGAAAGTTGAGACCATTCAAGTGCCATTTTTAAATAGGCAATATCGTACCGTAATTGTTTTTTATCTATTTTCATAATCGTAGGTAAATTAAAAGCTTTTAGTCTGTTTTAGCTGTTAAAAAATTACCAAAATTTTCGAGAATATAAGATTGGTATGGCAATGCCAAATACAATTGCCGAAATTACCAAAACCCAATCGCGTTTTGAAAATTTAAAAATGGTTAAACCGAAAAAAGTCGAAATTAAAAGCGCTATAACCATGGCGATTTGAGCCAATTCTACTCCAATAGCAAAAGAAAACAGCGGCAATATTTTACCTTCTTCATCGCCTACTAAAATCTTAAAATAACTCGAGAATCCCAATCCGTGAACCAGTCCGAAAAATAAAGCAAAAAATAGGTTTAAATTTAAGCTATCTGATTTGCCTTTCTTTTGGGACAACATATTAGATAGCGCCGTAACAAAAATAGTTGCTGCAATTAAAAATTCTACAATGCTCGATTTTATATAAATCAGATTATAGGCCGCTAATGCTAGAGTTATGGTATGACCAATGGTGAAAAGTGTAATGAGCCACAAGGCTTTTTTCCAATCGGCAAAAGTAAACACCACCACTAAAACCACTAAAAACAAGATGTGGTCATAAGCTGACCAATCTAAAACGTGAAATAAACCTTGTTTTAAATAAAAAAAAATCTGTTCCATAATAAATTCTTAAAAATCAGTTTGCTAAAGTCGCATTTTTTTAAACAAATCCCAAAGTACGACGCCACAACTTACCGAAATATTTAAAGAATGTTTGGTTCCTAACTGTGGTATTTCAATACAGTAATCAGATGCATTGACAACGCACTGCTGAACACCCTTTACTTCATGGCCAAAAACTACGGCGTATTTTTGATTTGTATCAATCTCAAAATCTTGTAGCGCTAAGCTGTTTTCGGCTTGCTCAATAGTTGCAATTTTAACACCATCGGCTTTAAGCCTATCAATTAAAGTCAAAATAGCTTCGACATATTCCCACGTAACCGAATCGGTTGCGCCCAAAGCGGTTTTATTGATATCGTTATGTGGCGGTTTTGCCGTGATACCACATAAATAAACCTTTTCAATAGCAAAGGCATCACAAGTTCTAAAAACCGAACCGATATTGTTTAAACTGCGGATATTATCTAAGATTACAATCAGCGGAGTTTTATTTGAATTTTTAAACTCGGATACGCTTGGGCGATTGAGTTCGTTATTTTTTAATTTTCTGTACTTCATGCTATAACTTAAAATTCTATCTTTGTTTGCCTTCTCAAAAAACGTATTTTTGAAGAGTAAAAAAACTTTACAAAGAAACTCAAAAGATTTGTCAAAAGTAGTAAAAGAAACGCCTTTAATGAAACAATACAATGCTATAAAAGCAAAGTATCCTGACGCGCTTTTGCTGTTTAGAGTCGGCGATTTTTATGAAACTTTTGGCGAAGATGCTAAAAAAGCATCGGTTATTTTAGATATTGTTTTAACCAAACGCGGTGCCGGTAGTGAAACCGAAACCGCCTTAGCGGGATTCCCACATCACGCCATAAACACCTATTTGCCTAAATTGGTAAAAGCCGGATTTCGGGTTGCTATTTGCGATCAGTTAGAAGATCCTAAGATGACCAAGACGATTGTAAAACGCGGTGTAACAGAGTTGGTAACGCCAGGTGTTTCGTTAAATGATGAGGTGTTGCAAGCTAAATCAAATAACTTTTTAGCTGCCATTCATTTTGGTAAAAAATATTTAGGCATATCATTTTTAGATGTTTCAACGGGAGAGTTTTTAACCGCTCAAGGCGATGAAGCATCTATCGATAAACTCCTTCAAAATTTTAATCCGAGCGAAGTGCTCATCCAAAAACAATATAAAGCAAGATTTAAACTTTTTAGTGCTGATAAATTTTACTGTTTTTATTTAGAAGATTGGGTTTTTCAAACTGATTTTACCAATGATATCCTTTTAAAGCATTTTAAAATTGCCTCTTTAAAAAGTTTTGGCATTGACGATTTACCCGAAGGCATTATCGCCTCTGGGTGCATATTGCATTATTTAACCGAAACCCAACACCATCAACTCAATCATATTACAGTACTAAAACGCATTGAGGAAGACCGTTATGTGTGGATGGATAAATTTACAACCCGGAATTTAGAATTGTATTCGGGTACCTCATCTGGTTCGGTTACGCTACTTAGCGTGATAGACAAAACCGCTTCACCAATGGGTGCGAGACTTTTAAAACGCTGGTTAGCATTGCCTTTAAAAGACGAATTGCTTATAAAATCTAGACATGACATTGTAAAATATCTCATAGATCATCCGGTTTTTTACGATTTAATCAGCAACCAAATTAAAGCCATTAGCGATATTGAACGCCTCATTTCGAAAGCGGCAACCTTAAAAATTTCGCCACGCGAAGTCTTATATCTCAAAAACTCGCTAGAAGCCATTATTCCCATAAGGGAAGCTATTTTAAAAAGTAGCTCAAAAGCCTTAACGGAATTAAATCGTTACTTTAAAGATTGTCGTATTTTAATTGCTAAAATTGCCACGAATCTTCATCCAAATGCACCAGTTGCTTTACAAAAAGGCTTCGCTATTGCAGAGGGAGTTTCGGCAGAACTAGACGAACTTAGAAATTTATCTAAAACCGGAAAAGGCTATCTTGATTCCATGCTGGCACGCGAAATAGAACGCACTCAAATTACCAGTTTAAAAATTGACTTTAACAATGTATTTGGGTTTTATATTGAAGTCCGCAATACCCATAAAGACAAGGTCCCTACTGATTGGATTCGAAAACAAACCTTAGTAAATGCCGAGCGCTACATTACCGAAGAACTCAAAGAATACGAAACAAAAATTTTAGGCGCTCAAGATAAAATTGCCGATTTAGAACAGCGGTTATTTGCCGAATTATTGTCCTTTATAAACCTGCATTTAGAAGCCGTCCAGCTCAATGCGCAGGGAATTGCGCAATTAGATTGTTTGCACAGTTTTGCCAATTGCGCCATCACTAATAATTATGTGCGTCCGGTTATTGATAATTCAACCGATTTAGAAATTAAAAATGGGCGACATCCTGTAATTGAACAGCAACTGCCTATTGGCGAATCATACATTCCAAACAATCTCATTTTAAATAGAAATCAACAACAAATCATCATGATTACCGGTCCTAATATGAGTGGGAAATCGGCTATTTTAAGGCAAACTGCCTTGATTGTTTTGTTGGCGCAGATGGGCAGTTATGTGCCTGCAAAATTTGCTAGAATTGGTTTAGTTGACAAGATTTTTACCCGTGTTGGCGCAAGTGACAATATCTCCTTGGGCGAATCGACTTTTATGGTTGAAATGAATGAAACGGCAAGTATTTTACACAATATTACCGATAAAAGTTTGGTGTTATTAGACGAAATTGGTCGCGGAACCAGTACTTACGATGGCATTTCAATTGCTTGGGCTATTGCCGAATATTTGCACGAACATCCTTCAAAACCCAAAACACTTTTCGCAACGCATTACCACGAATTAAATGATATGGCAACGACTTTTGAGCGTATCAAAAACTTTAATGTTTCGGTAAAAGAACTTCCCGATAAGGTTATTTTCTTGAGAAAATTAGTTCCGGGTGGTAGCGAACACAGCTTCGGAATTCACGTGGCAAAAATGGCTGGCATGCCAAGTTCGGTTATCCATAAAGCCAATAAAATTTTAAAACAACTCGAAAAAAGTCACACTTCCGAAGACGTGAAAAACAAACTCAAACAAGCCAATCAAGCCGATATGCAATTGAGTTTTATAAAATTGGACGACCCTTTATTAGAAGCCATTAAAGATGAAATTTTATCGATTGATATCAACACCTTAACCCCAATTGAAGCGCTCATGAAACTCAATGAAATAAAGCGGATGATTGCTCCCTAATTCCCAAATAATAAAAATCTTGTGTTTTATAAATTTTTTGAATTGTGTGATGTGATTTTCTATTTATGTATCTTTGTCCTTTAAATTTTAACCTATGATTTTATTTATTAGTGGTTCAGAAATATTCATTGTTATTGTTGTTGCTGTAATGCTTTTTGGCGCTGATAAAATTCCTGAAATGGCAAAAGGTATCAGTAAAGGTATGCGCCAATTAAAAGATGCTACTGATGATATTAAACGTGAAGTGATTAATAGTGCCGAAAAACAAGGAATCGACAAAGATTTTACAAGTGGCATTGAAGCTGAAATCAAAAAAGCCAAGAAAGACATTGACGACCTAACCGGTCCCATAAAACGCTCTTTTTAAATGTCGGTTTTAGATAAAATAATTGCCATAGACCAATCTATTCTTATCTATTTAAATAATTTAGGATCGCCTAAATGGGATGGCTTTTGGCAAATTATTACCAATCAGTTCTATTGGACGCCAATATTTATATTGATGTTTTTTTTATTGCTTAAGGTTTATGGCTTAAAAAAGAGTTTAGTTATTGTATTAATTGCAGCGGTGTTAGTGGCATTTACCGATCAGTTTGTAAACTTTATCAGACACATTTTTGAGAGGATTCGCCCAAATAATGATCCTTCTGTTCAAAACCTGATCCGTATTTTAAAAACACCACGTAGTTTTAGTTTTGTATCAGGACACGCTACCAATTCCACTGCAAATACGCTATTTGTTTATCTGTTGTTAAAAAACCGTTTTAAATACTCTTGGTTATTTTTTATTTGGCCTTTAGTTTTTTCTTATAGCCGTATATATCTGGGTGTTCATTATCCTATAGATGTTTTTTCGGGAGTACTTTTAGGTTTGATTCTCGGCTGCGGATTTTATAAAATTTGTCTTTTAGTTTTGACTAAAGTTGATAAATCAAAAAGCTAAACACCGCTTAATTTTTTTAAATAATGAATATTTACTTAACTCTTGTCAAAGTTAATCCATCGCGAATAGGCAACAAGATGTTTTCAACGCGTGGATCTTCATTTATCATTTTATTATAAATTTGCAAAGCTTTGGTGTCTTTGTCTTTTGCATCGGCTTGCTGCAAGACCTTGCCACTCCATAATACATTATCCGACAGAATCAATCCACCGGGGTTCATTTTTGGAATAATGGCATTGTAATAATTTAGATAGTTAACCTTATCGGCATCTATAAAAGCCAAATCGAATTTTAAATTTAGGGATTCAATAATTATGAGTGCATCGCCCAAATGACTTATTATTTGGTGTTTATAGGATGAATTATTAAAATATTTGCGCTGAATTAAGGTCAATTCTTCATTGTGATCTATCGTGTGCAAAACGCCATCAGTAACAAGTCCTTCGGCTAAACACAAAGCCGAATATCCTGTGTAAGTCCCAATTTCTAATATAGATTTTGGTTTAATTAGTTTTGACAACATTGCCAACAAACGCCCTTGATAATGTCCACTTAACATTCTTGGAGCCATCACTTTTTGCCATGTTTCTCTATTTAATGCTCGCAGCAATTGTGGTTCAACTTGCGTGTGTGCATCGATATAATTTTGAAGGGGCTCTGAGATAAATTCCATAGTATTAAATTTTGACAAAAATAAAAAATGGCGCTTTAAAAGCACCATTTTTTATTTGTATAATAATTTTCAATTAACCTGCTTTTTTAGTTTTGACTTAAAATCGTCTTTAACATTTTCGGGGAGATGAATGTGATCTGGATGATTTAAAAGATGTTCACAAAATATTCTAGTCATCAATTTGTTTTGCTCAGAATACATACTGCATTTTTTGCACAAAAATAGATGTATTCGCAATTTAAATTTTTCCCACCCATTTGCTTCATTGTATTGTGATTTGTCACAAATTGTTGAGGCTTCATTACAATCAATCATTAATTTTCTACTCATTTTATATTATTTTTTAAACCAACTTTCTTCCATACATTTTCTCAATTGCAAACGCGCGCGATGAATGATAACCCAAAGATTAGACGCGGTAATATTGAGTTCATTACAAATTTCTTCGGTTTCAATATTATCTATTGTTTTCATTTTAAATACCGCTTTGTATTTATCGGGCAAAGCCTCTAAACATTTATTAAGTGCAACGCCAAGTTCTTGTGTTTCAAATTCAATTTCGGCTTCATTTCCCCAACTTTGCGGCACGCATTCTTCGAGCCATTTTCCTTTTTTACCGCCTTCTTCATAAAAACTGACTCTAATTTCGGCTTTGCCTTTTTTAGAGTTCATTTTGCGGTATTGGTCTATTATTTTTCGTTTGAGTATAGATACTAACCATGTGCGTTCTGAGGCTTCTCCACGATAATTTTTCATCGCCTTTAAGGCTGCTAAAAACGTTTCTTGAACAATATCTTTAGCTTGCTCGATATCATCAATTCTCGAAGTGGTATAATTAAAAAGATAATCGGCGTAAAGATCAATCCATCTATCAGGGTCTAGCTTATTATTTTCTGAGTCGGATAGGTTTGACATAGGGCTTATTTAATTTTCAAAGGTAAATAAATTTTAATCAACTGAGTATCCTTGTAGTTTAGATTTAATATATGCTAGATTCAATTAATTAAAATTTCTTCAGTTTAAACTTCAAGAAAGCAATTGTAATTATGCGTATTTAAACCCATTCTTGATAACTAATTTTAATAAGTTTTAGCGGGCAAATTTAAATAATAGCTTTATCTTTGTTACTTTAAAAATATTATTTATAATTCATACATAAACTAGTTAAAATGAACAAATTTTTATCCTCATCTATTGGAAGGAAAGTAATTATGGCAATTACGGGTTTCTTTTTAATAACATTTTTACTTGTTCACCTGGGTATTAACCTTTCTCTATTTTGGGGAAAAGAAGCCTTTAATAGTGCTTCGGAATTTATGGCTACCAATGGGGTGATACAAGTTATGCAATATGTTCTTGCTGCTGGTTTTATCTTGCACATTTTATTAGGAATTCGATTAGAGCTTAAAAATCGCAGTTCTCAGTCTGTAAAATATGTGATGAATAAACCTTCAGAAAATGCTTCATTTGCTTCAAGAAACATGATTGTAACGGGCATTCTTGTGTTATTGTTTTTAATCTTGCATTTAAAAGATTTTTTTGTGCAACTTAAATTTAACGAAAAGGCGGGCTATGAATCCGATTATGATTTGGTTACTGCTCTTTTTAAATCACCTCTTTACACGGCAATTTATGTGCTTGCTTTTGTTTTATTAGGCATCCATTTAAGTCACGGTTTTCAATCTGCTTTTCAAAGCACAGGAGCAAACTACAACAAATTTAAAGCGTGTATTAAAAATACGGGCATTGCTTTTAGTATTTTAATCGCCATAGGATTTTCTTCTATTGCGCTTTATTTCTTTTTTATATAAATCAAAGTAAAGATTTAAAAAATTATGACAACATTAAATTCAAAAATACCAGAAGGACCAATTGACAAAAAGTGGGAAAATTACAAAGCCCATACCACATTGGTAAATCCTTCTAATCGTCGAAAACTTGATATCATTATTATCGGAACTGGCTTAGCTGGAGGCGCTGCTGCTGCAACTTTAGGTGAAGCTGGTTATAATGTTAAAGTTTTCTACTTTCAAGATAGTCCACGTCGCGCCCATTCAATTGCCGCTCAAGGAGGCATCAATGCTTCAAAAAATTATCAAAACGACAACGATAGTGATTATCGTCTGTTTTACGACACCGTAAAAGGAGGTGATTATCGCGGACGCGAAGAAAATGTATATCGCTTAGCACAATTAAGTGGCAATATCATCGACCAATGCGTAGCTCAGGGAGTTCCTTTTGCAAGAGAATACGGCGGAACTTTAGCCAACCGTTCTTTTGGTGGCGCACAAGTTTCGAGAACTTTTTATGCTTCAGGCGCTACCGGACAACAATTATTGTTGGGAGCTTACAGCTCGATGAATCGTCAAATAAAAGCAGGAAAAGTAAAATCTTATAACCGTCATGAAATGCTCGACGTGGTTATAGTAGATGGAAAAGCGCGAGGCATTATTGCTCGTAATTTAGTGACAGGCAAAATTGAAAGGTTCGGCGCACACGCCGTGGTTATTGCTTCTGGTGGCTATGCCAATGTGTTTTACCTTTCAACTAATGCGATGAATTGCAACGCTACTGCCGCTTGGAAAATTTATAAAAAAGGCGCATTTTTTGCCAACCCTTGTTACACACAAATTCACCCAACCTGTATTCCTGTTTCTGGTGAAAACCAAAGCAAATTAACCTTGATGTCTGAATCTTTGCGCAACGATGGTCGCATTTGGGTTCCTAAAAACCTGGAAGATGTTAAAGCTATCCGCGAAGGAAAATTGAAACCTACCGAAATTGCACCTCAAAATCGCGATTATTACCTAGAGCGCCGTTATCCTGCCTTTGGAAACTTAGTACCACGCGACGTGGCTTCAAGAGCCGCAAAAGAACGTTGTGATGCCGGTTTTGGCGTTAACCGAACAGGCTATGCCGTATATTTAGATTTTGCCGATGCTATAAATAGATTAGGAATTAATACCGTAAAAGAACGTTACGGAAACTTATTTGATATGTACCAAAACATCACGGGCGACAATCCTTACCTTACCCCGATGATGATATATCCCGCCTCGCATTATGCAATGGGTGGAACTTGGGTAGATTACGAAACGATGACTACCATACCCGGCTTATATGCTATAGGCGAAGCAAATTTTTCTGATCACGGCGCAAACCGTTTAGGAGCCTCTTCGTTGATGCAATGTCTTTGCGATGGCTATTTTGTTTTGCCCGCAACTATTTCCAATTATTTGAATGCCGATATTCATACGGGCCCAATAAAAACAGATTCTCCAGAATTTGAAAAAGCTGAAGCCGATGTAAAAGATTTGATTGCGAAACTATTTGCTGTTAAAGGAACTAAATCGGTTGACCATTTCCATAAAAAACTTGGAAAAATTATGTGGGATAAAGTCGGCTTAGCCCGAAACGAAAAAGGTTTAAATGAAGCCATTGCCGAAATAAAAGCAACCCGTATTGAGTTTTGGAAAGATGTGCGCGTTACCGGCAAACCAGATCAGTTTAACAACGAACTCGAAAAAGCTATTCGCGTAGCCGATTTTTTAGAGTTAGGCGAACTACTGGCTATTGATGCTTTAAACAGAAAAGAATCTTGTGGCGCCCATTATAGAGAAGAGTCCGTTGAACCAGAAGGTCCTCAAAAAGGAGAAGCTAAACGAAACGATAAAGATTTTATGTATGTTGCCGCCTGGGAATATATGGGCGAAGGCAAAGAACCTAAACTTCACAAAGAAAATTTGAAGTTTGAAGCAATTGAATTAAAACAACGTAATTATAAATAATTACAAGTAAAAAATATTAAAAATGGATTTTACTTTAAAAATATGGCGACAAGATAACGCCAATGCCCAAGGAGGCATAAAAGAATACAAAGTTACTGGAATTGATTCTGACACGTCTTTTTTAGAAATGTTAGACGTATTAAACCAGCAACTTGTTGAAAAAAATGAAGATGTCATTTCATTCGATAACGACTGTAGAGAAGGCGTTTGCGGAACCTGCTCATTGTACATTAATGGAGAGGCACACGGTCCTAAAAAATTAGTAACTACTTGCCAATTGTATATGCGCTCTTTTACGGACGGACAAACCATTTATGTAGAGCCTTTTAGAGCCAATGCTTTTCCAATAATAAAAGACTTGGTTGTTGACCGCAGTGCTCTTGATCGCATTCAACAAGCTGGTGGTTATACCTCTTTTAATACCGGTAGCGCTCCCGAAGCAAATAATATCCTGATACCAAAAGAAGCGGCTGCCGATGCGTTTGATGCTGCAGAATGTATTGGTTGTGGAGCTTGTGTTGCCACTTGTAAAAATTCAAGCGCTATGTTGTTTGTCTCGGCTAAAGTTTCACAATTTGCTTATTTACCACAAGGTCGTGTTGAAGCTACTGAGCGTGTTTTAAATATGATTAATCAAATGGATGCAGAAGGTTTTGGTAGTTGTACCAACACTGGTGCTTGCGAAGTTGAGTGTCCTAAAGG
>JAVHOP010000061.1:0-14071 GCA_036170135.1 Flavobacteriaceae bacterium
TTTTACAAAAATAGACTTTTATTGCGCTTAGTTGTTGAAATTATTTTTTGATTTAGCGCCTAATCAAACTAAAATGACCTTTTCGATAATGCCCATCGGTTAGGATTGCTGTAAACCAATAATCATTTGAAGGCAATTCACGACCGTTGAGTGTGCCGTCCCAGCCAATACCAGCCGGATTTACCTTGGCGATTAGTTTTCCAAAACGATCGTAGATATAAACTAAAGAATTGGGTTGCAGACTAGCGCCAGCAACATTCCACGTATCATTCATACCGTCGCCATTTGGCGTTAGGAATTTAGGAAAGTCAATAACAATGGCTTGTTGTATGGTTAAGCCACAACCATTTTTATCGCGAATGTAAACGGTATGAATGCCTCCTTTAACATGAGTGAATAGATGCGTGCGTCCTAGCAAAGAGCTCAGTGGAACAAAGTTAACAAAACTATTGAGATTGTCAAGTGCGATTTCGTAATTGCCATTTCCGGTAATGTTTACAGCAATGGTATTATTGCTAGAATCGTCAACAATATCAATATTTACAATTGTTGCCGTAACCGATTCGGTTATGGTCATACTTTTGGTTGTTGAGCAACCTAAGTTATTAGTTGCTGTAACCGAGTAAATACCGCCCTTTGAAACTTGTAGCGTTACACTATTACCAACAATGGCGCCTGCTTCATCATGCCAAACGTAAGTGTAAGTATCTAAAGGATTTTGAATTGAAACAGTTAAAGGTAAATCGTTTAAGCACACAAAACGATTGCTATCTAAATTGAATTGCGGTGCAGGATTTATAGTCAATTTTACAATAGCGCCTATATCAACACAAGCATTTGTATCGGTATTTTCAACACGAGCTATGACATCTTGAGAAAATGGAGAGCTGGTATTTCGATAATTTAACGGGTCGATGGCGTTAGCTTCTGCCAAAGCATCAGTAGTATTTTGATAATATTTAACCGATAAATTTTGCCCGGAACCATAAAAATTAAGAATCGTGATTGTTGCATTACTTAAATCAAAATCGGCAATACCGTCATTGACGCCATCTGCATCGCAAGCAACAACGGGCACTGAAAAATTTAGCGGAATTGTAGCCGCCGAAACCACTAAATTAATAGTAGCGATTCTATAACATCCAAAAGCATTTTCAACGCGGGCGTAAACAGTTGATGCCGTATTATTAGAAAAGGCCATAGTATTGGTAATAGCATTGGCAATATTACCTTGCGCGGCATCATTTTTATTGAGGTAATATGAATAAGTTGGAGCTGGCATTTGCGAGCTGATTAACATGTCACTTTCGGATAAATTAAAATCAGATTGCCCATCGTTATTGACGTCACATTGAATTAATGTTATCACGTTGTCAATAATTGGCAACGGATTTACTACAACCTTAAAACTGGTTGTTGCATTACAAACCGGATTGAGCTTATTGACAACGCTTACGTAAATGGTTTGCTCATTGGCGACCGTATTGTTAAAAGCAGCCGGTGTAGCAATGGCATTCAACATGGCAGCATCGGTAAAAAAAGTAATATCAAATTTTGAAGCTTGCTGTCCGTTAAGGATAAAAGTGTTTTGTAAGGTTAAATTAAAAGTAGCTAAACCATTGGCATCATTGCCGTCAAGGTTGTCATCACAAACAGAAAGATTTGGAATATTAGTGGCTAGAGCTGGTTTTGGACTTTCAAAAACTTGAATTACAAACGAGGTTGAAGCGCCACAAATGCTATTACTTTTATTGTTGATTTGCACGTAAATAGTTTCGGGTGCGTATGCTGTTTTATTGGTATAAGGTGATGTTATTTCTTGTGTTAGCGCAGCATCTGTAAAATATTTAAAGTCAAATAAAGTAGCATCTTGTCCGTTGAGGATGCTTGCATTTTTTAAAGTCAAATCAAAACTCATAAAACCGTCGTTATTGGTATCGCAAAGTTTAATATCGTTGGTAGGAAATATATGAGGAATTGGATTTACTACTACCTTAAAACTGGTAGTTGCGTTACAAACCGGATTGAGCTTATTGACAACGCTTACGTAAATGGTTTGCTCATTGGCGACCGTATTGTTAAAAGCAGCCGGTGTAGCAATGGCATTCAACATGGCAGCATCGGTAAAAAAAGTAATATCAAATTTTGAAGCTTGCTGTCCGTTAAGGATAAAAGTGTTTTGTAAGGTTAAATTAAAAGTAGCTAAACCATTGGCATCATTGCCGTCAAGGTTGTCATCACAAACAGAAAGATTTGGAATATTAGTGGCTAGAGCTGGTTTTGGACTTTCAAAAACTTGAATTACAAACGAGGTTGAAGCGCCACAAATGCTATTACTTTTATTGTTGATTTGCACGTAAATAGTTTCGGGTGCGTATGCTGTTTTATTGGTATAAGGTGATGTTATTTCATGTGTTAATGCTGCATCTGTAAAATATTTAAAGTTAAATAATGTAGCATCTTGTCCGTTGAGGATGTTGGCGTGAATTAGCGATAAGTCAAAACTCATAAAACCGTCGTTATTGGTATCGCAAAGTTTAATGCCACTGGTAGGGAAAATATTTGGAATCGGGTTTACCACTATCTTAAAACTAGTTATCTCTGCACAAGCCGGATTTAATTTATTAGACATTTTCACGTAAATGGTTTGTCCGCCTGCAATGGTATTTGTAAATGCAGCAGGATTTGCAATTACGTTTAATAAACCCGCATCGCTATAATAAGTTAAATCAAATTTTGAAGCCGATTGTCCGTTAAGGATTGTCGCGCTTTGTGAGGTCAAATCAAACAGCACAAATCCGTTGGTACTATCGCCATCGAGGGCGTCATCGCATTTAGAAATAGTTGGAATATTAGCAGCTAAAGCGGGTATCGGACTATCAAAAACATTAATTACAAATGACGTGATTGCAGCGCAAATAGGATTATTTTTATTGGTTATTTTTACAAAAATTGTTTCTTGAGTATATGCGACCGAATTGGTATAGGTGGTCAAAATTTCTTGTGTTAAGGCAGCATCTTTATAATATTGAACTGTAAAAATAGCAGGATCTTGTCCGTTGAGGATTTCGGTATTTTTTTGGGTTAAATTAAAAGCGAAAAATCCGTCGTTATTATCATCGCAAACCAACCAACTCATGATAGGGATTGCGGGTTTGGGAATTTCGTTAAAGACGATATTAACTTCATCGGTAATAATACAACCACCACCGCCGGGCAAAGTCGCCTCTATGCGATAAACACCCGAATCTATTGGTCGGCCGTTGTTAATATTTAGTATGGTATTGATTTGGCCAGCGATAACAACGCCATCTTTTAGCCAAGTGTAAGTTGCTCCGTGAACGCCTAAATCGGCATTTAGTGCAACGCTGGTTCCTTCACATAAATCTTGGTCTGAGCCTAAATTAATCCCCGTGTTAAAACTATTAGCAGCTAAAAAAACAGCAGAATCATATTCGCCATCAGTGTGTTCGGCTATAACGAGTTTTATGTGGTAGGTTGCTCCTTTTTGTACGGTTGCATTGGCGGTTAATTTAACTGTTTGTCCATTAAAATTAGTAGCGTTATTGTTACTAAAAACATTGTCGTAATAGGCTTCATTTTTGGCATTACAAGCCAGACCTGTCGCAATATTTTTATGGATATTAGTGATGCTTACCGGAATGTTAGTGCCCGGAATTAAAGCAATGTTCATGCCACCGACATCAATGGGCAAATCGGGTGTTGATGGGTCGCTATCTACATCGTATAAATTGCTGGTCGGAATGCCGGGTCCACTTAAAATAAATGCAAATCCATCAGAAAACTGACAAGGGAAATCTTGAGTATATTCTTCGGATGCCATGACATAATCAAAGCTCAACTGATTGGTAATGGGCACAAAATCGAATTCTAAAACTGTGGCATTATGGGTTTCGGTTGGGGCTATGCCTAAGAGTTTTGCAATATCACTATCACCTGTCCAGCCATTATCGCTAAGTGTCGAAACTGACCATCCGGCACTTTGTCGGTTGTTATTCGGACCTGGAATAGAATTGACATTTCCCGTTGTTAATACCACGCCATTATGAAACGGAAAAACACCTTGACCGTTATCAAATGAGCCATAACTTGTCAAATTATTGGTGCCAGTTATTTTGCCATTTTTACTTGAAACCACGTTTGATATTTGTGTGCAACTGCCAACTAAGATATCTTGCACCAATTGCGCAGGTGTTAGCGCAGTATTTACCGTTACAGATTGTGCAAATCCAGAAAAACTGAAGACAATAAATAATAAATTAATAACTTTTTTCATCTGCTAAAAATGGGATGTTATATTTTTTACCGCCTTAAATATAAGGTTTTATCTTTATAATTGATAATTGCACCATATTTTTGAAGCACGTCGGCACCAATAATACCATTCACAGGCTTGGTTTTATGTTCACTAAGTGCCATATTGATATGCGTTAAATCTATAACCACCAAAGTTAAATTTTTTATTTCAAAATGCTTAATTTTTAAAGAATTTTGTCTGCTAATTTGAGTTTCGATATTGGTACTGCCTGCGCCAGCTGCTTTTTTATCTGTATGAGATAATTTTAAATGGTATAAGTCAATTGTGTCTATGCCTAAGCATGAGTTTGAGGCGCCTGTATCAATAATAAAATTGCCTTTAATATTGTTTATTTTGGCTTTTAATACAAAATGTTTGCTAACTGTTTTTTTAAGCTTAAAAAATGAATAACCTTGATTTATTAAAACTGATTTTAATTCAGGCATCTTACAGTACCGCTTTAAACTGATTTAAAAAGCGCACGTCATTTTCGTAAAACATTCTAATATCCGGTATTTGATAAAGTAACATGGCAATGCGCTCAATGCCCATTCCAAAAGCATAACCGGTATATTTCTGAGAATCGATATTCACATTTTTAAGCACATTTGGGTCAACCATTCCGCAACCCATAATTTCAAGCCACCCTGTACCTTTAGTGATTTTGTAATCAATTTCGGTTTCTAATCCCCAGTAAATATCAACTTCGGCACTGGGTTCTGTAAACGGAAAATAAGATGGACGCATGCGTATTTTAGATTTGCCAAACATTTCTTTTGTAAAGTAGAGCAAGGTTTGTTTTAAATCGGCAAACGACACATCGGTATCAATATATAAACCCTCCACTTGATGGAAAATACAATGAGATCTAGCCGAAATATCTTCATTTCTAAAAACACGTCCCGGAGAAATAGTTCTAATTGGTGGTTTATGCGCTTCCATGTGGCGCACTTGCACAGAAGAGGTATGCGTGCGCAATAAAATATCGGGATTGGTAGCGATAAAAAAGGTGTCTTGCATGTCTCTTGCCGGATGATATTCGGGCAAGTTCAAAGCGGTAAAGTTATGCCAATCGTCTTCAATTTCGGGACCTTCGGAAATGCTAAATCCAATGCGGTTAAACACATCGATAATCTTATTTTTTACAATAGAAATTGGATGTTGCGCACCCAATAGAATTGGTTCGGCAGGTTTGGTTAAATCACCATAAGTACTTTGGTGAATCGCAGTACTTTTTAAAGCTTCTTTTAACAGATTGATTTTGTCAAGAGCAGCTGTTTTTAGTGTATTAATTGCGGCTCCAAAATCCTTTTTTTCGTTTGGAGCAACGGTTTTAAAAGCGTCAAAAAGTTGTGTTAAATGACCTTTTTTTCCTAAAAAGGCAATCCTAAAATTTTCTATTTCATCGCTATTTGTCGAATCAAATTGTGCGACTTCTTTTTGTAAAAGGGCTACTTTTTCTAACATTTCTATAAAAACCTAAATTAGTGGACAAATTTACATTTTTTATCCTATTTATAGATGATAAATTTTTGATGTTTATTTTTAAATTGTCTTGTAATAGCTAGCGATAAGTCGTCAATATTCAAACCATTATTATCAAATATTTAACTTGATTATAGACAAAATTGAGCGCATAACTTTGATAGTTGTAAAATTTTAATAGACTGCTGTTTATAAATTTTTTTGAATATAAATTAAAAATTTAAGTGCAAAATGATATCTTGCGGTTACAAAATAATGTCTTTTTAATATGAAAAGAAAACCGCTTCCAGATCTAAGAACATACGAATTTGAAGAAGTTGCATTTAATGAATTGATGCAAAACAGAATCAATAAAGTGCTCATAGTATGTTCTAACTACGATTTTTATTTGCTTGAAGAAGATGGCAGAATTGACGAGCGTATTTTTAATGAATATACCGCACTTAATTTAAGATATCCACCGCGCTTTATCCATGCCAATTCGGCTAAAAGAGCCATTCGCGTTTTAGAATCTGACAATATAGATTTAGTAATTACGTGGCTCGATATTGGAAATCAAAATACTTTTGATGCTTCAAAGGAAATTAAAAATGCATTCCCACAAGTTCCTATTGTGGCTTTAAGCCTTTACTCTTCAGAAGTTAGAAAAAAAATTAAAAGCGAAAATGCAGGCGTTATCGATTATGTCTTTCATTGGAATGGCAATGTAGATATTTTTTTAGCCATCATCAAACTGACAGAAGACCGCATGAATGCTGAAAAGGATATCAATGAGATAGGTGTAAAAGCCATTTTGCTAGTAGAAGATTCTTTAAAATTTTATTCGCGATACCTGCCAATTATCTATAAAATTATTTTAAAGCAAACACAATCACTCATGTCTGAGGGATTAAATGAGCACCGCAAAATGATGTTGATGCGCGGGCGACCAAAAATATTGCTCGCCATTAATTATGAAGAAGGTTTTAGTCTGTTCGAAAAATATAAAGACAACCTTTTAGGCATAATTTCGGATGTGAGTTATTATAGAAATGGGGTGCGCGATTTTCAAGCCGGATTTGAGTTTTTAAAATATGTTAGGAGCTTGAAGCGCTATTTCCCTTTTTTAATTCAATCTTCCGACAATAATAATGAGGCACTTACTATAGAATTAAAAGGGAAGTTTTTGTATAAATTTTCTGAAACCTTAGGAACCGATTTAAAAAATTACATCAATAAATATTTTTCTTTTGGCGATTTTGAATTTTGGGATCCAGTACAACAAAAGGTTTTAGCCGTTGTAAAAGATTTAAATGGTTTTCAAGATGCACTCACTAAATCCACTTTAGATTCTATTATTTATCACGCGAAGCGCAGTGAATATTCAAAATGGTTGCGATCAAGAGCGCTTTTTCCGTTGGCAAATTTATTTAGTAATGTAGAATATAATGATTTTGATGATGCAAACCATATTAGAGAATTTTTAATTGAAGCACTAAAAATATACCGCGTTTATAGGTCACGTGGCGTGATTGTTAAATTCGATAAAAAAAAGTATGATGAATATTTAGGTTTTGCTAGAATTGGCGATGGCGCTTTAGGCGGAAAAGGACGCGGACTCGCTTTTGTCGATTCGTTTTTAAAACGCAATAAACTCTTTAAAAAATATAGTGAAGTCTCAATATCTATTCCAAGAACTGTTGTACTGAGTACCGCCGTTTTTGATGAGTTTATAGAAAAACACGACCTTATTAGGTTTGTAGCCAAATGTGATATTGATGAAGAAATACTCAACGAATTTATTTCAAAGCCTTTGCCAAAGTGGGTTTTAGATGATATTCAGGCGTTTTTAAATGTGGTTAAAAGACCCATCGCTGTTCGGTCGTCAAGTGTTTTAGAAGATTCACTATACCAACCATTCGCAGGTGTTTTCGCAACGTATATGATTCCGAATACCAATGATTCCAAAATGCTAAAAATGGTTTCAAATGCGGTAAAATCGGTATATGCTTCTGCTTTTTTTCAGACAAGTAAAACCTATTTAAAAGCGACACAACACACCATAGAGGAAGATAAAATGGCGGTAATTTTGCAGGAAGTTACTGGCAAACAATATGATGATGTTTATTACCCAAACATTTCGGGAGTGGCGCGCTCTATCAATTTTTATCCCATTGGGAACGAATTGGCGAGTGAGGGCATTGCAAATATTGCCTTAGGTTTAGGCGAAATTATTGTTGGTGGTGCGCAAACTCTACGATTTTCGCCTTATCATCCCAAAAAAGTTTTGCAACTCTCATCGCCTGATTCATCACAACGCGAAACACAACAATTTTTTTACGGATTAGATTTAAATCCTGATAGTTACAAAGTTTCTACAAGCGAAGCCATTAACAAAAAGAAATTGACACTTAAAGAAGCTGAAAATCATGGCACACTAAAGTTTGTAGCTTCAACTTACGATTTACAAAATAATATGATACGGCCCGGTATTTTACACGACGGAATTCGGGTTTTATCTTTTGACAATGTCTTAAAATACAACACATTTCCCTTGCCTGAAATTTTACAGGATTTGTTGCGAATAGGTCAGCGCGAGATGCGAAATCCTATTGAAATAGAGTTTGCTGTAAATTTAGATGTTCCAAAAGGCCAGCCTCGGATATTTAGCTTTTTACAAATCAGACCTATTGTTGAAAGTATTGAAACCAAAAGCATTTTACCAAAAAATTTTAGTACTAAAGATTGTATTATTTATTCAAAATCAGCCTTAGGCAATGGTACTTATGATCATATTTTCGACTTTGTTTATGTAAAACCAGAGACTTTTAATCCGGCAAATACGCGAAAAATTGCTGAGGCAGTCGAAAAAATTAACAAAAAATTTGCCGATAGTGAAAAGCAATATATTTTAGTAGGACCCGGCAGGTGGGGGTCTAGTGATCCGTGGCTAGGAATTCCCGTTATTTGGCATCAAATCTCATCTGCTAAAGTTATTGTTGAGGCTGGCTTAAATAATTTCAGGATAGATCCCAGTCAAGGCACCCATTTTTTTCAGAATTTAACAGCTTTTAAAGTCGGCTATTTCACAATTAATCCCTTTATGGATGATGGTTATTTTGATTTGGAATATTTAAAAGCACAACCGGCAATTTATGAAGACGAGTACTTAAGGCATGTTTGTTTTAAAGCCCCTCTAACCATTATTATTGAAGGTAAAAGCAACAAAGCAGCCATTTTTAAGGAAGATATTAAGCTTAATTTTGATCAGACAAACCTCGAAAATGCAAAGATTATTTTGCCGCCAGAAGCTTTTATGTAAATACTTACAAGGGTCAATACTTATCTTTATTTTTTATGGTATTCGAAATATCACCCTTAATAAGTTGTTAAATTTTGACATATCATTAAATATAACAAGTGATAATTATGAAATATTTAATTAAATAGACGTAATTTTGCATCCAATTTCAAACAAACTAAATTTTTAACAATTTTATATTTAACTATTATGAATGTAAAAAATATCATGACTAACTTGGAAACTAAACATCCAGGTGAAAAAGAATATCTTCAAGCTGTACACGAAGTGTTAGAATCTATAGAAGATATTTATAATCAGAATCCTCAATACGAAGCTGCAAAAATTATAGAACGCCTTGTAGAGCCAGACAGAATCTTAACTTTTAGAGTCGCTTGGGTTGATGACGAAGGTCAAGTTCAAGTAAACTTAGGCTACCGAATTCATTTTAATAATGCCATAGGACCATATAAAGGGGGCATCCGTTTGCATCCTAGTGTGAATTTAAGTATCCTTAAATTCTTAGGTTTCGAACAAACTTTTAAAAATTCCTTAACTACTTTGCCTTTGGGCGGTGCAAAAGGAGGATCTGATTTCAACCCTAAGGGTAAATCGGATATGGAAATTATGCGATTCTGTCAAGCATTTATGCTAGAATTATGGCGTATGATTGGACCAAATACCGATGTACCTGCCGGCGATATTGGAACAGGTGGTAGAGAAATTGGCTATTTATATGGTATGTACAAAAAACTTCAAATAGAAAACACAGGTGTTTTAACCGGTAAAGGTTTAAATTGGGGTGGAAGTTTAGTAAGACCCGAAGCTACCGGTTTTGGTGCTACCTATTTTACAAAAGAAATGCTTTCTTCAAATAAAGACACCTTTAAAGGTAAAACCGTTTGTATATCTGGTTTTGGCAATGTGGCTTGGGGTGTTGCGCTTAAAGTTACCGAATTAGGTGGAAAGGTTGTTACCATTTCTGGACCAGATGGTTATATTTATGACGAGAAAGGATTAGATGCCAAAAAAATTGACTATATGCTAGCTTTAAGAGCTTCTAATAATGACATTGTTTCACCTTACACTAAAGTATTCGAAGGTTCAAAATTTATTGCAGGTAAGAAACCTTGGGAAATAGCATGTGATATTGCGATGCCTTGTGCTACGCAAAACGAATTAAACGGTCAAGATGCAGCACAATTAATTGCAAATGGTGTTAAATATGTTGCCGAAGTTTCGAATATGGGTTGTACCCCCGAAGCGATTGAAGCGTTCCATAATTCCAAATTACCTTTCGGTCCCGGTAAAGCCGTAAATGCTGGTGGTGTTGGTGTTTCAGGATTAGAAATGAGCCAAAATGCTATGAAATTAAATTGGACTGCCGAAGAAGTTGATGCCAAATTACATCAAATGATGTCGTCAATTCATGCCGCTTGTATTAAATTTGGTACCCAAAACGATGGTTATGTAAACTATGTAAAAGGTGCAAATATTGCTGGATTTATTAAGGTTGCAGATGCTATGATGGATCAAGGCGTCATTTAATAAATGCCCTTTATAATATTTAAAAAGGCGCGCCATTGGCGCGCCTTTTTTGTTTATCATTTTGGGGTAAAATTGGCTTTAAAAAATGCAAGATTAAGTCTAAAGCCAGTGTTGAAAATTTTCTTTTCAGAATCCCGCAAGGTCTGTTTTTGACCTAGCAGGATTCTATTTTTTGCAATTGTCTGTTTTTAATAACAGACCTACAAGGTTTCAAAAAAAACCTTGCAGGAAAAGGGTAAATATTTTCATAAAACTTCTTTTCTATAAATCACGTTGCGGTCTTTTAAATAATTTAAAACATATTCAAAACAGCCTTTGTGCTTGCCTACAAATTCTGGTGGAAAAACGCCTTTCTTTTCAAATAAGCCATCTAAAAATAAATTAGCAACGGCAGTAGCGGTATAACCTGTTGTTCGTGCCATTGATGAGGTTTGGCTTTTTTCACAATACACGTCGTGTAAATGGTAAATAACAGTTTGTAATTTGCCATTTTTGTCCGTCCCTTTTAAGGTAATTCGCATTACGGTTAGTTCTTCTTCTGTTGCACCTAATTTCCATTCGCTGAATAATATTTTTGATGAAAATTCTAAAGGAGAAATCTCAACACCTTGAATCATCATCTTTTTTTCGCTGAAAAAGCCACTGGCTTTTAGTACATTAATATATTCAATATGAGTTGGATATCGCAAAGTTTTCTCTTTCATATTCTTTATATGAGGCATCGTGTAAACCAATGAACGCAAGCCATCAGAGTTGAACGATTCCAAAGTTCCAACACCGTCAAAATAGACGTGCTCTACATCCGATAAGGCTGGTTTTATAACAATATGACCATTTTCAACATAACGGGCAGGTCGTGTATATTCTTCAATAACATCTACCGGAGAAAAAGGTGCTTTATAATTAAAAGGCCATTTCTTAATTTTTGGCAAACCTCCCACCAAACATTCAAAATCGGTTAGGTTGAGTTGCTCGTTATAATAGCCCAAAATAATATTTCCCATCCCGGGTGCCACGCCACAATCTACAATGGCGGTAACCTGATTTTGTTTAGCTAAAGCATCTAATTCTGAAGAATCTTCTGGAAAAAAGGAAATATCAATGACATTTTTCTTAGCTTCTATAATGCTTTTTAAGGTGTTGAATCCTAAAAATCCGGGAACTGCACAAATCACTAAATCAAATGGTTGAAGGGAGTTTTGGAGTGTTTTTTTATCGGTAACGTCTAATTTTAACGTAGTTAATGCGTCGCATTTCTGTTTAGATTCTTGTAATGCAGTTTCGCTAAAATCGGTAATGGTAACTTGGTGTTTTTTTGTTAAATCGATAGCCATAGTGCGACCTACCATGCCAGCGCCTAGTACAATAATATTGCTCATGTTTTAGTATTTAATGGATTTGTTGAATGCGCGCAAAGTCAACTCACTTTGCACAGTTTAATGATTGTAATTGAAAGGTAATTTGAAAAAAATTAGAGCCCGGGAAGGAAAACCCAAGGCATTTCGGAGCTATTTTTTAGGTTAGTAAAAATCATTCGATAAAAGTACGATTTATTTTGAAAGTTGACATATTTACTGATAAAACTTTCCTTGCCAACTATTTTTTTCAATAAGCTTTTTGTCAATTTTGGCAACAACTTCAAAATTTTTGAGTCCGCCCCAAAGTGGCGCCACCAGCAAGCCTTTTGGCGCTTCGCTAATAAAGCGTTCTAAGATAATATCCGGGCGAACATACCCAATAAAGTCTGTGATAAAATCGACGTAACTCTCGGCTGTAAACAAGTCGAATTTTTCGGGATTTCGTTTATATTGCACTGCCATCATGGAGTGTTTTACAATTTGCAAATGATGAATTTTTAAAGTATTTATGGGCAATTTAGAGACTTCTTTTGCATGGTTTAATAAGTCGGTTTTTGATTCACCGGGCAAACCTAAAATAAGATGCGCGCCTAAATGAAAACCTTTATCCGCGCAACGGTTATAGGCATCTATGGTCTCTTCAAAAGTATGGCATCGGTTGACCTCTTTGAGAGTGCGGTTTAAGGTGCTTTCAATGCCAAACTCTAACGAAATAAAATGAGTTTTCGATAAAAACGACAAATAATCAATCAATTCATCCGAAATGCAATCAGGGCGCGTGCCAATAACTAAACCGATAACTTTTGGAACGCTTAAAGCTTCGTCGTACATTTTTTTAAGCGATTCCATAGCGCCATAAGTATTGGTATAGGCTTGAAAATAAGCGAGGTATTGTTGCGCTTGATATTTGACGCCGAAAAAAGACTTTCCTTCGGTTAATTGTTGTGCAACACTTTTGTTTGGCTGACAATAATTGGGATTAAAGGTGTCGTTATTGCAATAGGTACACCCGCCTAAACCCTTTGAACCATCTCTATTTGGACAA
Source organism: Flavobacteriaceae bacterium (assembly GCA_036170135.1). Classification (GTDB taxonomy): domain Bacteria; phylum Bacteroidota; class Bacteroidia; order Flavobacteriales; family Flavobacteriaceae; genus CG1-02-35-72. The sequence goes on from JAVHOP010000061.1 coordinate 13,035, forward strand.
GTAAACCCGATATCTAACGAGATTTTTTGAACCCGTTTTCCAAAAGTGGCTTTAATAAAAGTAGTGTAATCTAAGTAACGTTTTCCGGAAATTGGCATCTAAAAAAATTGAGTGGCAAAGTTATTAAAAGGATCCTTACAAGCTAGCATTTATTATTTTCATATAATTGTCAGGAGTCATTACAGAAAGCGAACTATTCTTAAAATCTTTTGTATTTTGGGTTAGTATTAAATCAATTTCTTGATCTAATTCAGCAGAATAATTTTGTAAAGCATCTTCAAAATCTTTAAAATTTGAGTTTAAGGCGTGAAGAATCGCCTCTCTATCAATTACCAATATTTCAGTAATTGAAACCAACATTTTCAGCTTTTCGATTACCTTTTCATGCTTAGCTGTTTGTCTAAGAAGATAATAAACATTGCTTATAATTACTGGTGTTATAAATCCTTTTATTGCTTTTGATTCACAGAGAGAAAGAATTTTTGCTGCATTTTCTGCAAAAGGTTCTCTGTCAAAAAAGAAATCTAGAATGACATCTGTATCAATTAAAATCCTAGTCATTGATTACAAATATTTTTCAGATATGCGATTCGTTAATTCTTTTTTATAATCAAAGTTTTTAGGAGCATTAAAAGAACCTTTTAAAGATTTTACTATGGGTGTCAGTTCAATTTCTTTTTGAGAACCCTCAGTAGTAAGCGCTTTTAAATAATTTTCAATTAAGTTAGACAAACTACGCTCTCTGTTTTTCGCATATTTTTTTGCTTTTTCAATAACAGTTTGGTCTATTGTTAATGTCAGCTTTGTATTCATGAGGATTAATTTTTAATTTGAACTATTGACAGCAAATATAAAAAGATAATTGCATACGTGCAAATAATAAATTAATGACACGTGTTATTTTGTTACCCATTTTATGTCTAGTGGCTTTTTTTGGTGTCAAGTATTTAGTATCAAGTATAGGTTTTTTACCCTGACCTGCAAGGTTTTCAAAACCTTGTAGGTCTCATTTTTAAGAATTTAAGGTTTTCAAAACC
>JAVHOP010000062.1:0-3017 GCA_036170135.1 Flavobacteriaceae bacterium
GATATGATAGAAATTGGCATGCCTTTTTCAGATCCTTTAGCCGACGGGCCAACCATTCAGCAAAGTGGTAGTGTAGCTTTAAAAAACGGTATGACTTCTAAAATTTTATTTGCACAACTTAAAAACATCCGAAAAGAAATTGATATTCCGCTAATTCTGATGGGTTACTTAAATCCGATTTTGCAATTCGGCGTTGACAAATTTTGTAAGGCTTGCGCCGAAGTGGGCATAGACGGATTGATTATTCCCGATTTGCCAATTGATGTATATCAAAAAAATTACCAATCCATTTTTGAAGCTAATGGTTTGATAAATATTTTTTTAATCACACCCCAAACAGAGACGGAGCGGATAAAATTTATCGATAAAATTTCTAACGGATTTATTTATATGGTTAGTTCAACTGGAACCACAGGTTCTAAAAATGAATTTGATAAAACACAATTGGATTATTTTAAACGCATTGCCGACTTAAATCTTAAAAATCCACAAATCGTCGGTTTTGGCATTTCAAACAAGCAAACTTTTAAACAGGCTACCAATTTTTCAAAAGGCGCTATTATAGGTTCGGCATTTATCAATCAGATAACAAAAAATGGCCTAGAAAGTATCGATTACTTTATTAAAAACATCAAAGGAAACTAGATTTTTTGTGAGGTCGTTTGTAGGCTAAATTGTATCTTTGAATTTCAATTTAAATAGAGAGGTTGTTTTATATAATTTATAGGTTTTAAAATAGGTATGATTTTTGTAAACGATATAAAGTCTTAATTGCTGATGCAAATACAACAAACCTCTTTGAAAAAGCGTATTTTTTTATCGATGACACTTTTGGTAGTTATCGCTTCTATTATGATTGCTGCGGTTTCTGTCTATCAATATCGGGAGCAAGATAATGACTATCACTTAAAGCGTTTAGAACGAAAGGAAGCTGCCATAAAAACAGCGTTAACTTATGTTATTAAAGAATCAAGTTCCTTAAATAAGCCTATAAAGATTGATTCCGTCTTAAAGAGTTGTGTAGAAGAGATAGCTGCTGTTCACAGTTCAGAAATTCTATTTTACAAATTAGATGGTTCACTAATTGTAGCTTCAAAAAATGGAGAACATCGTTTACATCACTCAAGTTTATCAAATAAATTACTTCAAGATCTTAAAGCAAGCCCTAACCACCGTTTAATTATCAGATTTGACAAAGATGGCATTGGTGTTCAAGCCTTGTTTTTTTATGTGTACGATAACAATCAAAAACCGGTGGCTATCTTCCATCTACCTTATTTTAATGACAATTCAGAGTCTGATTTTGAATTAGAGGAGTTTTTACAACGATTAGGGATGGTGTATTTATTTTTATTTTTTATGGCCATTTTAGTAGCTTACATCATTTCGAGTTACATTACCAAATCATTAAAAACGGTTAGCGATAAAATAGCTAAAACCGATATCAATAAACACAATGAAAAAATTGTTTTAAAAGATGCAAGCAAAGAGATTTATACTTTAGTAAATGCTTATAATGATATGATTGATGAGCTTGAAGAATCGGCTTTAAAATTAGCTCAAAGCGAACGCGAAGTGGCTTGGCGCGAGATGGCCAAACAAGTAGCTCACGAAATCAAAAACCCCCTTACGCCCATGCGTTTGACTATTCAAAGCTTTCAGCAACGTTTTGATGTCAATACCCCAGATTACAAACAAAAATTAAATGAATTTTGTGCGATTTTAATCGAACAAATTGATACCATGTCGGCAGTGGCAAATGCGTTTTCTAATTTTGCTACGATGCCTATAGGAAAAAGTGAATTGTTAAATGTGGCAATAGTTGTAAAGAGCGCTTTGAATATTTTTAGCGAAGATCACATAGAATTTTCTTCATCAGATATCGAAATAAATATTCAGTTTGATAAAAACCAACTGATTAGAATTATTACCAATTTGGTAAAAAACGCCATTCAAGCCACAACATCGGTTAAAGAACCTAAAATAGAAGTCAATGTTTCGCAAAATCAAAAAAATATTTTTATAAAAGTAAAAGACAATGGATTGGGTATTGCACCCGAAAATGCTCAAAAGGTATTTGAACCCAAGTTTACTACAAAATCGAGTGGTATGGGTCTTGGCCTAGCCATTGTTAAAAAAATTATTGAAACTTATAAAGGCAATATTAATTTTACAACCAAATTGGGTGAAGGGACCGAATTTACAGTCACATTACCTAAAGAATAACATAAAAAAATCCACTAAATATGACTTTTCAAAATATTTTATGTAACCAATTGGATGCGGTATTGACCATCACCATTAATCGTCCAGATAAATTAAATGCGCTTAACAAAGCAACTCTAGAAGAATTACACCAAGCACTTGTTGATGCCGAACACAATAAAACCATCCGTGTAATTATCATCACAGGTAGTGGTGCTAAGGCTTTTGTGGCTGGTGCCGATATTTCAGAATTTGCCAATTACAACATTTCTGAAGGAGCAGAACTCGCACAAAAGGGGCAGACTTTGGTTTTTGATTTGATTCAGAACCTCAAAAAACCAATTATTGCAGCCGTTAACGGATTTGCACTCGGTGGCGGATTAGAATTGGCGATGGCAGCACATTTTAGAGTAGCATCCGACAATGCAAAAATGGGTTTACCCGAAGTCTCTTTGGGATTGATTCCAGGTTATGGCGGCACGCAACGTCTAGCACAAATTGTAGGTAGGGGCAAAGCCTTAGAAATGATTATGAGTGCCAGTATGATTACCGCCGATGAAGCCTTAAAATACGGCTTGGTAAATTATGTGGTAGCGCAAGATAATTTATTAGAATTCTGTGAAAATTTGGCTAACTGCATTGCTAGAAACTCGTCAACGGCTATTGCCGCAGCCATAACAGCGGTGAATGCAAATTTTAAAGATGGCGTGAACGGATTTGAAGTAGAGGTAAAGCAATTCGGACAATGTTTTGGCACGCCAGATTTTATAGAAGGTACCACAGCGTTTTTAGAAAAACGAAAACCGAAGTTT
>JAVHOP010000063.1:0-13885 GCA_036170135.1 Flavobacteriaceae bacterium
GAATATAAATTTCTCCAGCGTCTCTTTTTCTACCACCTGCATTCCATTGATTTAGTCCAGATTTTTCAAAAACAAACTTTCCCTTATTTTTAATTCCATAAAGAGGAAGTATCACAAAGTTTTTACCTTTAATTAATTTATCCGTGGCAGGTTTTAGGTCTTTGTTTTCAAAGAGTTCAAGCAATAAGGTATATGGGTCTTCAATGATTTCAATTGGAAGTCTAAACGCATTTTGAGGTGTAATAAACTTCCTAAAAAGTGTGCTTTTTGAATAATTGAAAGAATAAAAATTATAGCCGTCTTCAAATTGTAAACTTGCTTTATTATCTTTTACTGAATGAATATTAGCAATGTCAATTGTATTATAATCAGTTTCATAAAGCAAAAGTTCTTTTTCTTTTCTTGCCACAATATGATACAAAGCACTTTCAATATCGTAAAGTCTATTTGCTAAATTAATTCTATCATTTCTGAACTCTCCTAATTTTATAGCTAAATCTCTACCTTTAAAATTTGCTAAAACTCTAGATAGTGAATTAAATTCAGCAACTTTTTCAGTACTGTTATTGCTAGTGCAAGTAAAAGTCTTTAAACCAATTCCAATAGAATTATAATTAGCATCAAAGGCTGTATCAGAACGACTTAAATTATTAGCATTGAAACTTCTACAAAATATATTTTCAGCAACTCTATAGTTTATAAAAGGAACAGAGCTTTCACTGAACAAACCTGATAATTTTGAAACAGCAGAAAGCAATTTCAAATAATTGCCATTTTTTTCTATATCTATTTCAGCAAATGATTTCATAAGTTTGCACTTCTTGAATAATGATATAATTCTGAATTTTCATTTGTCATTATTTCAAATAAATGAATGTAATTTTCAGGTTTTTTAATTTTATTTACTTTAAAAAACTCATTAATTACTGAAGTTTCAAGATTTGATAAATAATCATTATAGTTTGATTGTTCTCTTTCACTTTGAATATTTGGACAAAATCCATTATGATTTACAACAATATCATATGTAATATTATTATCATTATCTAAAACCCTCAAAGCATAAATATTTGAAGGCAATTTTTTGTTTTGAATATTAAAATCAAAATTTGAAACTTTTAACATTTCCATAATTTATAATACCTTAATTATTTCATTACTAATTCGTTCTATCAAAGTTGTTGTAACAGAATTACCCGCTTGCATATAAAGTTTACTATTAGCAAGTGGTGGCAAAATATATTTTTTGATAGGATATCCTTGAAAAGCAAAACATTCTTTTGGTGTTAATTTTCTAATTCCAAAATTATCTTTGATTAAAGGCACATTGTGTCCGCCAGCACCCATATTTGCTGTTAATGTTGGACAAAGTTTACTTTTATTTTCTCTTACGTAAACTCTACGCCATTGATAAACAGTATCTTTTGAAGTCATTATTTTTTCAAGTTCTGAGTAGTATTGGTGTTCTTTTTTATAATAAAATACATCGTCTTGTTTAGCATTTTCTAAAAAATCATGTATCGTTTTTGTTAGCTTAATTGGTTTGGGAAATTCAAATTTTGAATAATTCTTAACTTGCTTTGGGTCAAAAGCGACAATAAAAATTCTTTCACGATTTTGGGGTACATTAGCATGAGTTGCAGAATTTAAAACTTTATAAAAGACTTTATAACCTAATTTTATTTCTAAAGTTTCAAGAATTGTTTTAAAAGTATTCCCGTTATCGTGAGAAACTAAATTTTTTACATTTTCTAAAAACACAACCTTTGGTTTGTGTTCTTCAATAATTTGTTCAATGTCAAAAAATAATGTTCCCCTTGTGTCTGCAAAACCTTTCTGATTTCCCGCAATTGAAAATGCTTGACAAGGAAAACCAGCACATAAAACATCAAACTTGTCTGGTATATAATTTTTGTTTCTTTCTTTAGTTATGTCGCCAAACGGAATTTCTCCAAAGTTTTCTCTATACGTTTTCTGGGCTTCGTTGTTCCACTCACTTGTAAATACACACTTTCCACCAACATTTTGTAATGCAAGTCTAAAACCTCCAATTCCTGCAAATAAATCAATGAATTTAAATGTATAATTTTCAGGAGTTGGATAAGGTACATTTTCAACTTCAAATAATAATTGCTGAAGTGCATCTTCTGCTATTATAGTTAATTTTTCCTCTTGTTGTTTGTATTCAATAAATTGTTTAATCGAATATAAAGCGTCCTTTTGGTAATGTTTTTTTACTCCATTTCGGTAGTTATGAAGGTAGTGTGTCAAGACAGCCTTGTCTTCAGCATCTTCAATAAGTTTTATTTGGAAGGTTTTACCCCCAAAATCGTTTATGCTTATTGTTTGTTTTAATCTCATTTTTTTGACTGTCAAAATTAGGTTACAATATACAAAAAAAATAGTTTTTCTGCCAATTTGTGTTTCTTTGTTGGTTAACGTATCATTGCTCCTTACTTATTAATTGCCGACACAATAGTTCTTTCGGTTTCATTAAAAAGTTGGTTAAATTCAACCGAATTTGCTTCGATTGGTCTATGGACGGTAAATGAAATTTCATCACCCAAATGCAAGGGAAATTTACCGTTTTTATAAACTTTCCAAGAATTATTAATCGTTACCGGAACAACAATGGCGTTGGGCATATATTTTACTAAAATTTTTAAACCATTATCTTTAAATGGGAGCGGTTTACCGTTTTTACTGCGGGTACCTTCTGGGAAAATTAGGGCAGCAAAGCAGTTTTTTTCGATGTACAGCGCAAACTGTTTTAAGGCCGAGATGGCTTGTTTTGGGTTATTGCGGTCTATTAATACAGAGCCGCCGTGCCTCAAATTATAAGACAGACTCGGAATCCCTTTTTGCAACTCTATTTTGGCGACATATTTTGGATGATTGGCTCTAAAAAGCCACATTAATGGGGCAATATCTTGTGTGCTTTGGTGGTTTGAAACAACTATTAAGGGCTTGTCTGTTGGGATTTTATAGTGATTTGTAAACTTGACACGCGTTCCTAAAAAAATCAAGCAACGCATTAGCGAAAGACTTAAATAATCTACAGATATTTTATGTGCTTGATAACCAAAAACATGAAAACAAATCCACTGAACGGGATGAAAAAACAAAATACAAATTAAATAAGCCAAGTAATAAATTACCGATGCTAAATAAGATAAAACGATTTTAAAAAACGTCATGACTTTGCAAAAAATCTATTAAAATTAAGTCTGTAAAACTAACTAATTTACTTCTGAATTAAGGTTTCAATCGTTTTTTAATCACGACAGCATCGTTTAAAACAAATGGCATTGGCATCATGAGTTTGGTTCTTGGTTTGAAATTAAAATTAGGGTTTGTAAATAAATCATACGATGCTTCATAAATAGTGATATTGGGCACTTCGTCTTTTTCTAAAGTAAATTTCAGTTCGATACTTTCGTTAGGTTGGGTAAAGAAATAACTTAAAATCTGCTTTCTGTTTTCGGTATTCATCACATATTTTTCATTGGCTTTAGCTTTAATTTCTTGCCCGTTTAAGTTAAAGGTCAAGAAATGCAAATTGGAATTGGCAATTAATTCCATTCGGTTAACGGGTCTTTGTGGCGTAATAACAAATTGATAGCTGTTTTGATCAGTTAGAACAGAATCTAATAGTCTATTTACAAGAGGTGCTTTTAAATCAATTAATTTAGTTTCGGTGTGCCAAGCTTGACTGGTGCCGTATTTACTAGAAGTTGTTTTAGAATCGATGCCACCTTTTACAGGATTATTACCTAGAAATTGTTTGGTAAATCCGTCCAACTTTTCATTATAAGTAGCCCAAAATGCTTTTTGAGTATCGGCATCATAAACATATAAAATGCTATTTGGTTTTCTTTGATCAACCGAATAGCCCGAATTTAATGAGGCGTTTACAAATAGCACCATACTCACTGCCAAACCAGCAAAAACCAAAATGCGTTTTGTCCTAAATCTAGCCAAAACAGGGACTAACAAGCCCATCATTAAAACGATAAAAACACAGCTGATAAAAATATTTTTTAAACCTAAACCAACCGGGAACATTTTAACCAATGGCGAAAATATCAACAACAGCGGCAAAGCCAGCAAACTGTGGGCTATTACCCAGTTTCGTTGCCTATCTTTAGAGAGCAGTTCTAGGGTCAATCCGCTTAAAGCGAAATAAACGGGAATGATAAAAAAGCCACTTCCTTTTAAGTAAATTGTTATCAAAACATTCATGACAATCCATAAAAAAATAGGAGCAATACTCAAATCTAAAATGCTTTGTTTCTTTTTATAGCTATTGTAAATAAAATAAGTAATGGCAAAAGTCAAGGTGGCAAATGCAGCGATATAATCGTAGCCATTATAGGTAAAGCCGTGTAAAATTTCGCGGTATTGCGGATGAATAAGGAGCAATAATTTCCATCCGAAAATGCCTAAAATAACTGATATAAAAAGCGATGAAAGCAAGGGAATAAATCCCAAAAATAGCCCTTTTAAAGTCAGACGTCCGCGCATTAAACCTAAAATACACAACAAAATAAATAAGACGAAGGCAATAATTGTTAAAGGCGTAACCCAACTAAACGGATAGCTTATCATCTTTACAATTGGAACTGTTAGATAGACTAAATCGTCTTTACTATCGAGTTGTGATAAATTGGCATTGGCAAAATAATTAAGTAAAGGCAATAAATATGATGCTTGGTGCATGAAGGTATTTTGGTCAAGACGCTCGTATGAATCTTGCACAGTATGGTAATCAAAATGGTCATCAATAAAGGCAAAGTTAAAGCCGTTAATATTACCATCTTCTCTAAAAACAGTTAAGTCGGTATCGTTAGGAAGCATCTTGTAAATGCTGTACATCAATGAATTGGCGACAGGATAAGCGGGATTTGCTTTTACAAATTCTTTAATAAGTTTTGAATTTCCGCCATTGGTTTCGAGCAACATATAACTTGGTCCGCCACTGCCACGAGCTTCAAAATTTAAAACCAATCCAATATTTTTAGCCCAAGGATGGTGGTTTACAAAAGCATCGGCACCATTGAGGCCTATCTCTTCGGCATCAGAAATAAGAATAACAATATCATTTTTTGATTTTTGATGGGTTTGTAAATAGACGCGCAAACCTTCTAAAATTGTAACGACACCACTACCAGCATCGCTCGCACCTAGAGATGAATGCGGATTTGAATCGTAATGAGTGAGCAATAAAAGTGATTTGTTATTGGTTGAACCTTTTATTCTGGCAATAATATTTTGGGTTTGTGTAGCGCTATGCCATTTTTTGTTGATTCCCAATTGTTGTTGAACCTCGACTTCCAAACCGAGTTGTTTTAATTGGTCAACAACATAATCTTGGACTTCTTTGTGAGCTGGCGCCCCGACAAAATGAGGTTTTTGTGAAATTATTTTTAAGTTTGCAAGAGCCTTTTCTTTAGAAAATTTGACATTATTTATCTTTAGAGTAGCCGTTTCAGCAGGCATTAAATAGGCAAAGCTCCAATAAATGCCTAAAATTAGAATCCAAAAAGCAATACTGCGGTTAAATTTTTTTAATGGAAGCATGGCGGTGAAATTTTTATAAATTAAATTATTATCTCAATTGTTATTTTCGTTACTAAAATACTATATTTACGCATAAAATGTTTGAGTTATGGCAATTATTAATTTTAGAGGTCAACAGGAAAATAAAAAAAGAACGCCAAAACCGGTTTTAGTAGGAGATTATATGGCAAGACAACTCATTACTTTTAGACCAGATCAAAGTGTGATGGAAGTGATGCATCTGCTGCTTAAACACAAAATTTCGGGAGGTCCGGTAATTAACGAACAGCATGAATTGTTGGGACTTATCTCTGAAGGTGACTGTATGAAACAAATTTCGGAATGTCGCTATTACAACATCCCGATGGCTGATGCTCATGTAGAAAAGTTTATGGTAACCGATGTTCACACTATTACCGAAGATATCAGTATTTTTGACGTTGCCAATATGTTTTATAAAAGCCACCGAAAACGTTTTCCGGTAATTAAAGATGGCAAACTTATCGGGCAAATTAGCCGTCGTGATGTGCTTAAAGCCGCACTCGAAGCCGAGGCTAATCACTGGTAGGATTTTATTCGCGCTTTATAAGCAAAAAATAATCGTTTTCTAATGCCAAATAGCCCTGATTGTAACAATAATAATAGGTGTTACCTGTTTTTGTGGTGTAAATTGAGGTAAAAAGATTGAAATCAAAATTCTTGTCAATCAGCTTAGTGCGACTGACTTTTGTCTTTCCCAATTCATTTAATTCGCACAACACCCGATGATTTTTATTTAACCTATTATTGGTGTTTCTAATTAAATTTTTACTTTCCTTATCAACTTTGTTGTTATAAGTATTTCGACAATAATCGCTACAAAATTTCTTGTCGATACGCCCTTTTATAGGCTCATTACATTCGAGGCAATTTTTTGACATACGTTTAGTTTTAAGAGGCTAATGCCATTTTTATTTATTTTTAACAACGACTTTTAATAAACTTCAATCTTTTTTAAACGGGCTTATTTGCCCTTATTTATTAGGCTCTAACGTTTGGCAATTTGTTTATGTCGCCAGTTTAGAAGCGTTTACTTATCAAGTTACACCAAAGTTGAAGCGGGCTACAAACCTTCGCCTCCCACTGAAACCATTATTACCGTTACATAATGTTACCAATAACTGTTGATTCAATTGGTATGTTTTTCTCCTTACAATAATTTTCAATTTCTGTATCGTTTGCAAAGTATCCATCACAAAATTCGTCCAATTCTTTTTCGGCTCCTGAAACGTATTTTTCGCTCGCTGTCATCAGTTTTTCTGTCTGCTCAATGAATTTTTCAAATTCTTTATTCATTTTACAAAGTTTGTCAATCGTTTTAAAGTCTAAATCTCTATAAACTGCTGGAAATAGCACTTTACTCTGATAAGGATTTGCATTTAGTTCAATAATTCCTATTCCGAACGACTGATTAAGTCTTGAAATTTCTTCGTTCAAACTGTTGCTAAACTCAAAAGCAACTAAATATCCATAATTTGCCCAACTTGAATTTGAAACGGCTTGAAAAAATGCTTTTTTAAGTTCGCTGTCGCTGTTAATTTCTCTTTTCAGTTCGTATGAACTCAATTTGAAAGTGTCAACTCTGTTAATTGATTTTAAAAAATTTTGACTAATTTTTGATTGAAGATTTAAAAACTTAATCCCAATCATATCTGGATGTGTCCAAATTTGATTGTTGTCTTTTCCGTTAGATTGTTCGTGAAAAATTGTCTTTGAATAGGTGTCTGAATTTTTTAAATAACTGCTCAAAAGCTTATGTAAATCTCTTTCTTCATAAGTTTTGATTTTATCATCTTTCTTTGGTTTTTCTGTTTGAATTTCAGTTTCACCATTTAGAATTTCAATGCCAATATTTTGTTCGTTTTTAGTTAAATAATATGAGTATGTTCTACCGTCATTTTTTATTCTTTTTACCCTTGTGTCGTTCTTTTGAATAAAGTCAGTTAAAACACCCGAAACAGATAGAAATGGAGTTTTTGAATTTCCAAAATCAAAATATCCATTTTGTTCTATATGATTATAAATATCCAAATATATTGAAGGTTTATTCAATTCCCCCAAACTTTTTAAAACAGCTTCTTTTAATGTCATTTTATAATTGTTTTTTTCTTTGATTGTATCGTTCTATTATTGGCTATAACTTTCACATGCTTTACGTCTGTTGCGTATTTTAAAGACTGACGTTAACAAATTTACCGAAAACTTTCAAAAAAAACCTGTATAAAAAGAAAAAAACAATCACGACACTTTCCAAATAAAATCCAACTCCTCCAATAGCATAAAATCTGTGTTACCCACCATTTTTCTTTTCAATCTATTTTAAAATATCATTTTATCTTCTCTATTTGAGTTTTTGCAACTCTAAAAATTCTTGGTGTTGGTTCATTATAAAATGGTCAATATTTTCTGTGGCATAAAGCCCATCGACTAATTTCTCAAAATCTAGAATATTCTGAATTTTATCAAGAAATATATAGTTTTTTAATGAGCTATAACTACTAAATAATCGCAATGCGTATATATCCAATTTAGTTTCACGAGCATTTCTCTTAAAAAAATTTATCATTTTAGTACTAAATAGCCCTATTTTTATTTATCGTGTTTAATCCACAAAAGGTCTGAAGTATTGTATCCAAAATCCTTTGCAATCTTTAAATATTTATTTTTTATCTCATCCGGAATACTAGTTTCCCTTGAAAGGATCCACAGATACTTAAAGTTAGCTCCGCCAATCAATGCGTATCTATAATCAGAGTCGATTGCTATTACATTATATCCCGAATAAAAGGGTCCAAAAAATGATACCTTAAGCATTGCAATTTTATCATCTCCAACAAATTTTGCTTTACCAATTGCTTGTTGCCATTTCCCTTTTTTTGTATGATATCCTTTATTATCAACTTTAATTGTACCACTAGCATTTAGAGAATATTCAGCAGTTGTATTATTCAAATCTCTCTCATATTTGAAGTCTATTCGGGCAATCTCGTACCATTTGCCAAGATAGCTTTCTTTATTAAAAGGTTTGACAGCTACTACTCCTTTAGGAATTGTAGAACAAGAGGACAGTCCAATCATAATTACAATCGTTTTAAGTAAATAATATATTTTTCTGGTTTTCATAAATTACAATAATAGTTATCAATTTTCTGCTCTTTTATACTTGTAGGTTACATCAGTTCGTCTATTAACTTCCGTTAAAATTAATTTTTCTAAAATTTTGTATTGCTAAAGTAGCTAATAAATTGATTGTAACGCTACCCCTTTTCTCAAATAACTTTGATACTGAATTTTTTGAGTGCGCCTAAATTGGCTTGAAATACAAATTATCCCGCTCTTTTCCTTGTAAAAACCTCATAAGCGCTCATTTAATGATTAAAAATTAAAGATACTAATAATCAACATGTTGACAAAATAAAATGTATTTAATTTATTAATAGGGGCAGGATGTTTTTAGACAGTTTGATGGCGTTTTGCTACTTAGTGCAGAGGCGGATTTCAGAGTACTTACTTATCAAGTTACAATAAGCTTTAATAGGAGTTAAAACCTCGAAACTGGCACTGCACCGGCAATAAACTATACCGAGAGTTAGGTAACGGTGTTATTTTTTTTTATTATCCAAATATCTTGTGGCAACCATTTTACGCTTTCAGGCCTAGTCACTACATGTTCCAAAATCTCAACATTCTCAAATAGCTTTTTCATAAATCCAGTAGGTTGAAATGCTGAGAATGTTCTGTGCCCTTCTTTTACTTTGCCACGAACTATTAACTCTCCGTTATTATATTTTGAAACTTCCTTATCTGTTAATTTAACTCTGAAATTGTCCCCTTGCACAGTTAAAAACATAATCCCATTTGGCTTAAGTACCCGAAAAAGTTCGTTATACCAATCATAATGTAATTGTTCAGATAAATGCGTAAATATTGAAATCCCATATATTACATCAAAAAAATCATCAGAATAAGGTAATATGGCTTCTAAAGAGTTTTTATTGAATTTTATTTCAGGTAGATTTTTTGAACACCAATCAATAGATTTTTTATTATAATCAGTTCCAAAATATTCACATCCGTTTCCAATAACTGATGGAAGATGACGAATTACTCTTCCTGGGCCACAACCCCAATCAAGTATCTTTTTATTGTGTAAATCAATATACTTACCAAAGTAATTTGCAATCCATTTAGCAGTTTCAATACTTTCCGTAAAGTACTTATTATAATTGATTTGAAAAGATTCATAAATAAGGTAATCAGGTGGTAGCTTTACATTGGGATTACTCCTTTTAAAATCTTTATTTACTTTCCTATTTTTATAACTCTCAATATAATAACGAACCCAGTCTGAAAAATATATCAATCCAAGTTGCCTTAATAAATTGGAAATTTGTCCTCTTTTCATTTAGCCATTTCATATCAGTCAAGGTGTATTTTTACACTGTTGCCTAACGTCAGTTTGTCTAATAACTCCTATTAAAATTAGTATTGCTAAAGTAGCTATTAAATTGATTGTTGTCACGAATGAACGAATCTATTTTATTTGTGCATTTGTGACTAACTTAAATAATAGCATATTTTTTATAGCTCCGCGCTGCTGCGGATATAGTTCAAGCCTTGTTCTGAGCTCAGCCACAGGTTTGCACGCCACGCTGGATGCTGAGTTCGATGAGTGGCTTATTTATAGCGTTTGCCATTATTTTTCAGTCTTTGTAAGCCAATCTATTGCGTTTATTTTTTTTATTCCATTATAGGTACCTGTTTCGTAGTCCATTGTGATTATAAGCTTTTCGTGATGGTCTGCAATACTGTCAAATGGTGCTAACTCACGTTCCAAAGTCGTCGCGTTTTGCACCGTTTGCGCAACTTGTATGTATTGTGTAAAACCTTCGTTGTTGCGAACAACAAAATCGACTTCTAAATTGTTGGTTTTTCCTATCCATACTTGGTTGTTTCGGCGTTTTAGCTCAAGATAAATGATGTTTTCGAGTAAATGTCCTGCATCGCTTGCCAATTCTTTCCCAAGTAAAGCATTGCGAAAACCTAAATCCACCAAATAGTATTTTTCTTGCGTTGCCAAATGTTGTTTGCCTTTGATGTCATAGCGGTTTACTTTGTAAAACATGTACGCTTCAACCAAAGTATTCATGTACTTTGACACCGTTTTGTTGTCAATTTTCTTTTTGTTTGTTGTCAAAACTTTGGCAATGTTTCCTGCCGAAACGCTTGAGCCAACTGAATCTATTAAAAAGTTTACAACTTCCTGATATGATTCTTCGGCATAAATCGTATAGCGTTTAGAAATATCGTTGTCGTAAATGTTTTGAAAAACCATTTGCAAATATTCATTTGCAAAATGATTCCCGTCTGCTGAAAGTCGCACAGCTTCGGGGAGACCACCTGTATGTACATATTCAGCAAAAGCACGGTCAAGGTTTGTAGTTTTGCCTGTGAACTCTAAATATTCAGCAAAGGAAAAAGGCAATACATTTATTTCATAAGCTCTGCCTGTGAGCAAAGTTGCCAATTCGCTTGATAATAAATAGGCGTTTGAACCTGTAACGTACAAATCGATGTTTGGGTGAACGTACAAACCTTCCAATAGTTTTTCAAATTCAGGAACATTTTGTACTTCGTCTATAAACACATAATTAGTTACATTTTTTTGGAGATGCTTAATGATGTAATCGTAAATCTCTTTCCAATTTTTTTCTGCTAAAAACCGAAATTCGGGCATATCCATATTGATGGCTACAATGGAAACTTTGCCATTTTCTTTACGCAACAAGTCTTGAAACTGCGTCATCAAAGTTGACTTTCCACAACGCCTTACGCCTGTAGCAACCTTAATTAAATTCTTGTCTTTAAGAATACTAAGTGTATTTAAGTATCTTTTACGCGCTATTATTTTCATAGGACAAAGATAAACAAAATTCCTAAAACTATGTAAAAATAAAAACATTTAGGAATTTCATAATTTGCTTTTTAATCAGTTCGGTTTCTTGCATTTTTAAAATCATTAATCGTGAAAACTACATTTCATCAATTCAAAGCCATTCGAGCTTAGCATGCTGTGTCGATTTTGTATAACCGCTATTGTCAGGTGGACTCTTAGCGGATGAAAACCTCTTAAAATTAATTTTTCTGAAATTTCTTATTGCTAAAAAAGCTATTAAATTGATTGTAAACTACCTCTTTTTTTAAAAGAATTTTGATACTGAACTTTTTGAGTGCGCCTAAATGGATTGAAATACAAATTACCCCGCTCTTTTCCTTGTAAAAACTTCATAAGTTCTTATTTAGAGATTACAAATTAAAGAAACTAATAATCAATAAATTAACAA
Organism: Flavobacteriaceae bacterium; assembly: GCA_036170135.1. Lineage (GTDB taxonomy): Bacteria > Bacteroidota > Bacteroidia > Flavobacteriales > Flavobacteriaceae > CG1-02-35-72. The sequence continues at coordinate 11,943 of JAVHOP010000063.1, forward strand.
AATAAAATGTGTTTAATTTATAAAAATCAGATGGCTAATTATTAAGGAAGAGGAGGTTTTTAGACAGTCTGTCGGTTTGCAACTAACTGCTAGCTACTTACAAATATATAAAATTAAAAACTGATTGTAATCGTTTACATTCAATTACATACGAAAGTAATTGCATACCAACCGAATCCTTTTAAATAGGCGCCATTTATTTGTGGTGTTGAATTGAACGAATGATATTCAACTTATTAAAACCTTATCTTATGAATACGTTAAGAAACAAAGTACAATTAATTGGCAGACTTGGTCAAGATCCCGAAATCATCACCTTTGCCGACGGCAACAAAATGGCTAAATTCTCTTTAGCAACTGATGACAGTTACAAAGACAAAGAAGGCAAAAAAGTAGAACGCACCGATTGGCACAACATCGTGGTTAAAAACGGATTAGTAAAAGTAGTTGAAGACTATCTAACCAAAGGCAAAGAAATTGCGCTCGAAGGCAAACTTTCTACCCGCTCTTACGACGATAAAGACGGTGTAAAACATTATGTTACCGAAGTTATCTGTAATGATTTATTGATGCTTGGTGGCAAGTAAAACCTGAGTCTCTTTTCTAGAGGTCTAAATTCTAGAAGGATTAAAATAAAACCCCTGTGGCTTTAAAAAAGCTACAGGGGTTTTAAATTTTATTTTCTAAAAAAAATTAGATAATCAACATGGCGTCACCATAAGAGAAGAACTGGTATTTTTCTTTAATAGCTTCGGCGTAAGCTTTCTTTAAAAAATCAAATCCCGCAAAGGCGGCAGTCATCATCATTAAAGTTGATTTAGGTGTGTGAAAATTGGTTATCATACAATTAGCAACGCCAAAATCGTAAGGTGGAAAAATAAATTTATTAGTCCACCCGTCATAAGGACTTAGTCTTGCGTTAGAAGTTACGGCACTTTCTAAAGAGCGCATCACGGTTGTGCCACAAGCACAAACGCGCTTTTTGTTATCTAAAGCGGTATTGACGGTGTTTACAATATTTTCGGGCACGGTAAAGCGTTCGGAATCCATTTTGTGCTTTGATAAGTCCTCAACTTCAACGGGACCAAAAGTTCCTAAGCCAACGTGCAAGGTTAATTCGGCAATATTAACGCCTTTAATTTCTAGGCGTTTTAATAAATGTTTAGAAAAATGTAATCCGGCGGTTGGTGCGGCAACAGAGCCTTCGTATTTTGCGTAGATTGTTTGATAGCGTTCGGCGTCCAATTCTTCGGCTTCACGTTTGATATATTTTGGCAGTGGTGTTTGTCCCAATTCTTTAAGTTTTGCCCTAAAAGCCTCGTAACTTCCGTCGAATAAAAATCTGAGTGTTCTACCTCTTGAGGTTGTATTGTCAATAACTTCGGCAACGAGCGTGTCGTCATCGCCAAAAAATAATTTATTGCCGATTCTTATTTTTCTAGCAGGATCTACTAAAACATCCCATAAACGACTTTCGGCACTTAATTCTCTCAATAAAAAGACTTCAATACGCGCGCCTGTTTTTTCTTTATTTCCAAATAATCGGGCAGGAAAAACTTTAGTATTGTTGAGAATCATCACATCGCCATCATCAAAATAATTTACCAAATCTTTGAAATATTTGTGTTCAATGGTTTGTGTTTTTCTGTTTAACACCATTAAACGCGCTTCGTCACGCTCTGGTGATGGATATTCTGCTAATAAACTTGGTGGTAAAGTAAAGTTAAAATTCGATAATTTCATCTTCAAAATATTTATGATTTAGACATTGGAAAGAATTTTATAATTCTTTCAGGACAGCTACCATTTTTTTCTAAAACGGTCAAAAGCCTGCAAATGTACAATATTGAAGTAGGGCTTGTCAAGTAAATAGGTGTTTTTTATTTTTGGCTAGATTCAATTAATAAGTGCAACAAATTGGTTAAAATTATATAAAAATACTT
>JAVHOP010000064.1:0-5506 GCA_036170135.1 Flavobacteriaceae bacterium
CTGCCAAAAAGAAAAAATGGGAAACTACCACAATTGGTCTGCCTCAAATTAGTGCAACAGTAGATTATCAAAACTTTTTAAAACAGGTTGTAACACTTTTGCCAGCTGAAATTTTTGGTGGGGCTCCCGGCACTTTTAACGAAGTAACTTTTGGTACAAAACAAAATCTCCATACTACTTTAACGATGAATCAATTGCTCTTTGATGGGTCTTATTTAATTGGCTTACAGTCGGCTAAAGTATATTTGCAAATTTCTGAATTAGCCGAGCAAAAAACTGAACGCAACATTAAAGAAGCCGTAATTAATGCTTATGGCAACACGCTTTTAGCTGAAGAAAGTGTTAAAATTTTAGAAAATAATTTAACCCTTCTTGAAAAGAATTTGAATGATACCAAAGCAATCGTAAAAAATGGTTTAGCCGAGGAACAAGATGCAGAACAACTGCAAATTACCTTGTCAACCATTAAAAATCAGTTAAATAAAACCAAACGTCTTAAAGCTATTTCGTATAAAATGCTGAACATTACTTTGGGAATTGACTTAAATGCACCAATATTTTTAACTGATAGCTTAGAAAGTTTAGCGCTTACAAATAGTGACCTCAATATCTTAAATCAGGATTTTAATTTAGAAAATCATATCGATTTTAAAATTGTTGACAATACTAAAAAATCGAATGAATTGTTAATGAAATATGAAATGAGTCAGGCTCTGCCTAGCATTTCGGCATTTGTAAATTATTCAAAATTTGCCAATAGTAACGACTTTACTTTTTTAACCAAAGACCAAACTTGGTTTGGTTCATCACTTTTTGGTATCAATATTAATGTACCCATTTTTAGTAGTTTTAAAAGAAGTTCAAAAACGCAACAAGCCAAAATTGCCTTAGAACAATCTAAAATAAATTTACAACAAACGTCTCAAAAATTAAAATTACAAGTCGCCAACGCTAAAAGCGATTATCAATTTTCTCTTGACCAATATGTAACATCAAAAGAAAATTTAAATCTTTCAGAACGAATCGAGCATAAAGAAAACTTAAAGTTTTTTGAAGGAGTTGGCTCTAGCTTCGAATTGACAACCGCCCAAAATCAACTCTATCAAAAACAACAAGAATACTTACAATCTATCCTCAGTATTATCAACGCTAAAATAAAATTAGAAAACGCACTAAACCTTAAATAAAAATGAAAAAAATATTCGTATTTATCATAATAATATTCGTTGCTTTTGCTTGTCAGAATAAAACAAAATCTGATTTAAATGAATTGATATCTCAAAAGCAAATCATCTCAAAACAAATAGATAGCCTAAACAAACAGTTGATTCAACTCGATAAATCTATCGCAAAATTAGATACCACTCAAAGTTTGCAATTAGTTACAACTATGAGCTTAAAACCAACAACTTTTAAACACTATATCGCCATTCAAGGTTTTGTTGGAACAGATAAAAACAGCATCATAAAACCAGAAGTTAGCGGAACTGTTAAAGCAGTTTTGGTTAAAGAAACACAACATGTTAATAAAGGCGATGCATTAATTAAATTGGATGACGACTTAATAAAAGACAATATTAATGAAGTTAAAACACAGCTAACATTAGCAACGACTACGTTTAACAGACAAGCGCGCTTATGGGAACAAAAAATTGGCAGCGAAATGCAATATCTTCAAGCTAAAGCAAGTAAAGAAAGTCTTGAAAACAAGCTCACAACTTTAAAAACACAACTTGGCAAAACAACTATTAAGGCTCCTTTTAGTGGAATTATTGATGCCATTTTACCAAATGTTGGCGAATTGGTAAGCCCTATCTCACCGGTAATCAGATTGGTAAACTTAGACGAAGTATATCTAGAAGCCGATGTATCAGAAAATTATATCAGCAAAATAAAAAAGGGAAATGAAGCTTTGGTTTATTTTGAAAGCCTCAATAAAACTTTTGAAACAAAAATAACTCAAGTAGCCGATTTTATCGATCCTAATAACCGAAGCTTTAAAGTCAAAATCTTTATCAACAATCAAGATCAAAGTTTAAAACCTAATCTCATGGCGTCTATTAAAATAAACGACTTTACTGTAAATAATGCCATTGCATTGCCTTCGTCTATTGTACAAGAAGATCAAAAAGGCAATAACTTTGTTTATATACTGCAAAAAGATAACGATGTTTTTAAAGTTGTTAAAACCATGGTTACCAAAGGGCTGAGTTATAACGATTTTACTTATATAGAAAAAGGGCTTACCCTAGAATCAACAGTTATTGAAAAAGGCGCAAGAGGCATTAAAGATGGACAAATTGTGAACCTTTTAAACCAATAATTATAAAATTTAGAATAATTTCATGGAAAATAATAACAGCATATTAAAAGAATTTAAACTCTCAACTTGGGCAATTAGAAACAAGATGACGGTTTATGTTTTAACTTTTATCATCTTATTGGCTGGAATTTCTTCGTATTTAGGAATGCCTAGAGAAGCATTTCCCGAAGTTTCTGCGCCCGAAATTTACATCACTACACCCTATCCGGGAAACTCAGCACTCGATATTGAAAAACTGCTAACACGTCCTATCGAGAAAAAAATTAATGGCATCTCAGAAGTTGATGAAATTATTTCAAATTCGCTCGAAGGCTATTCTACAATAGATGTAAAATTTGATTTTAGCGTTACACCCGATGAGGCTTTGCGCAAGGTAAAAGATAAAGTTGACGAAGCTAAAGCCGATAAAAACTTCCCAAAAGATTTACCCGCCGATCCCAATGTTTTTAAATTGAATTTTGCCGAAATGATGCCTATTATGAATATTAACCTTTCGGGTGATTTTTCTATGGATCAACTAAAAAAATACGGCGAATACCTGCAAGATGAAATTGAGGCTCTAAACGAAATATCTGAAGTAAGCATCAGAGGCGTTCAAGATAAAGAGATGGAAATCAGCCTCGATCTTTATAAAATGGAACTTCTTGAACTCAACTACTCTGATATCGCTCAAGCCATCCAAAATGAAAACGTAACCGTTTCTGGTGGCGAAATTAAACAGGGTGGTTTGAGGAGAAATGTGCGTGTTGAAAGTGAATTTAAAAACGCTGAAGAAATTTCAAACATCATCGTAAAAAGAGAAAAACAAAAAGTAGTTTATCTAAGAGATATCGCTACTGTTACCTATAAAGAACAAGAAAAAGAAAGCTATGCACGCCAATATAGCAAAGCGGTTGTGATGCTCGATGTGAAAAAACGTGGTGGCGAAAACTTAATAAACGCTTCTAAAAAAATAGATGAAATTATTGCCAATGCAAAGGCAAATGTATTTCCTCCAAATCTCGTCATATCTAAAACTAACGATATGTCCGACAAAACAATAACACAAGTTTCTGATCTCGAAAATAGCATTATTTTAGGGATGATTTTGGTAGTGGGTGTATTAATGTTTTTCTTGGGTTTACGCAACGCTTTATTTGTTGGTATTGCCATACCGCTATCGATGTTTTTATCTTTTATCATTCTCAGCGCCTTGGGTGTAACACTCAATACAATGGTTTTGTTCTCTCTTATTTTGGCACTCGGCATGTTGGTAGATAATGGAATTGTGGTGATTGAAAATACCTATCGATTGATGGATGAAAAGGGCTATTCGGCTTTTGATGCGGCAAGATATGGTGTTGGCGAAGTTGCCATGCCCATTATTTCATCTACAGCAACCACCGTTGCGGCTTTTGTCCCTTTGGCTTTTTGGCCCGGTATCATCGGTGAATTTATGAAATACCTTCCCATTACCTTAATTATTGTGTTGAGTTCATCCTTATTTGTGGCGCTAGTTGTAAACCCAATGTTAGCCTCAGTTTATATGAAACTCAAAGAAAAAGATGTGTCGCTTAAAAAGCGGATAAAATTTGCGCTTTTCTTTATCATTATCGGAACCGTAATTGTTTCTGGCGGTATTGGCATGCACTCTAAAGTGTTTGTAGCCATCGGAAATCTGTTGATAACCTTTGGCGTTCTTGGCTTTTTAAATACTAAATTTTTAGTGCCTGGCACAATTTGGTTTAAAGACGTTTTCTTGCCAAAATTAGAAAATGGATATGAACGACTTTTGAGTTTTGCCTTAAGCGGTAAAAATCCAATTTTCTTTTTTGGAGGAACGATTTTTATGTTGTTTTTCTCTTTATTTCTGTTCGGAATTTTCCCCCCAAAAGTTGAATTCTTCCCAAATAACCAACCAAAGCAAGTTTACGTTTATACCGAATTTCCAATTGGTGTTGATATAGAAGAAACAAATACCTTTACCAAACAACTAGAAAAAAAAGTCGTTAATTACCTTGACCAATACCAAATTGATGGCAAAAGTTTTATGGTAACTTCGGTAATTGAACAAGTTGGCGAAGGTACAGGCGATGCTAGCAGAGGTCAACAAGGTGGCAAAACACCAAACAAATCAAAAATAACCATTGACTTTACCGATTTCCAAAAACGCAAAAATCCTAAAACAGGCGAGGTGGTGAGTTCTCAAAAAATCATGAATGATGTTAGAGACCTTTTTAAAGGCTACGCAGGGGTTAAAATTGTGGTTGCTAAAAATGTTGAAGGTCCACCAACCGGTGCCCCTATAAATTTAGAAATTTCTGGCGATGACTACATCCAGTTAATGGAAGTTGCCAATAATGTTAAAGATTTTATCAATAACGAAAATATTGCCGGAATTGAAGGCTTAAAAATAGATATCGACCAAGGTAAACCTGAGGCTCCCGTTACGATTGACAGAGAAAAAGCGCGCCGTTTAAATATCTCAACCGGGCAAATTGCCGATGCTTTACGCACATCACTTTACGGAAAAGAAATTTCTACTTTTAAAGATGGCGAAGACGATTACCCTATTAATATCCGATTAATGGATAAATACCGCTATGATCAGGAAGCGCTATTAAATCAGAAAATTACCTTTAGAGACCAAGCTGATGGTGGCATTATTAAGCAAATTCCCATTTCGTCTGTAGCAAAAATTGATTATACTTCTACCTTTGATATGGTAAAACGCAACGATTTAAAACGTGTAGTTACGGTATATTCTAATGTTATTGATGGCTATAATGCCAATGATATTGTAAAAAAAATAAGCGACTCTTTAAATAAATACAAAATGCCAGCCGGTATAAAATATCAATTTACAGGAGAACAAGAGAAACAAGCCGAAAATTTAGCATTCCTGTTAAAGGCTTTATTCATTGCCGTTATGGCAATTTTCTTAATTCTGGTAGGTCAATTTAACTCAACGTCAACCCCATTTATCATCTCGATGTCGGTACTTTTAAGTTTGATAGGTGTTTTTTTAGGTTTGGTAATTTTTAGAATGGACTTTATCATCATTATGTCTATGCTCGGCATTATTTCATTAGCCGGAATTGTAGTAAATAATGCTATCGTTTTAATTGATTATACCAATTTAATTATGGAAAGAAAACGAGAAGAAAACCAATTACCAGAAGGACAATTACCGCTGAATCTTAT
>JAVHOP010000064.1:5606-14408 GCA_036170135.1 Flavobacteriaceae bacterium
TAGATTAATTCAATAGGTCCTAAAAAAGAATTGATGCCATAACTAACGGCATAGCCCGACTTTGTATTTTCAAATAGGTTACCTTTATTAAAAAGATCGTGAGCAACCCGTGAATAATTGGCAATTAACGAGAGGTAATTCTGTTTAAAAAACTCTCTTCTTACAATAAAGGTCGATTTTAGGAATCCATTTTCATTTAAATCGGCTACATCATAGCCATAAAATGGTCTGAAGGTATTAACATAGTTTTGAGCACCGCCACCTAAATGGTAGTTTAAGCCTAAATCATTATTTACCCCAATAGTTGCGGCTGCTTCTGTAATAAACTGAAAAGTGTACTTTTTATAAAAAGATTTAGCAAAACTCAAGGAGCCTTCTAATTGCGTAAACGCCGCAAATGGTTTAGCTGAAGATGCCAAATAAGCTCGGTAAGTAGCCGAAAGACCAACGCCATTTTTAGGATAATATTTTGCATCGTAAGTATCGAGTTTCAAATAAAAATAAGTATTGTAATAATTTGCATTTTCATAAAATATCCTATTTGTGTGTCCGCTAATTATTGTATTATTATAGACTTTTAAATATTTATGTTCTAAGCCAAAACCAGTTATAAATCGTTGTTTATAAGTAGTTTGTGCGTAAAATTGCGTGGTAAAATCATTGTAATTTAGCGATAATTTTTCAGAGTTTTCAATAACATTATCATTCTGAAAAGCCGCTCCTAACACCGTAATATCGTCAATAAATTTAACATAGCGGGTTCTAAAACCAAGATTCCAATGAAATCCATTGTCAATAAAATAATTTATTTGATATCTCATATTATCACCTAAAACTAAATCGGATGAGAATACATCGTTTTTAATAAAAAAGCCCTTAGTTTGGTAATTTAACAAAACGCCAGTCTTGAATAAGTTATCGTAATGAGCCCCAATAGAAAAAGAGGACTTTATATTGTTTTCATCGACCTCAATAACTATTTTATTTCCCAAATCTTCGGGTAAAAATTTATAATTAATTGATTTAAAATTATTGGTTGCGCTTAAGCGTTCAACACCACTTTTAAAACTTGAAAAAGTTATAGAATCGCCCTCTTTAATATCTAATTTATTGATTAAATATTCTTTACTATATGTTTTAAGTCCCTTAATTTCAATTTCACTAATCCTAATTTTTCTGTTTTTTGGATAAATTGTAATGCCTTTTACCAGTTTTAGTTTATTGGATTGCTGTTTAGCTATAGAGGTTAAATAAGGTAGTTCTTTGCGCGCTTCATCTTCACCAGACTTGATAATTTCGTCTGTTTTATCAAACGAAACCACACTAAACCCAGTTATAATTGGATGTATGTAAATATCTACGAGCTTTTTTTTATCAGCATCTTCGGCATACAAATTAAAGTTGATAATTTGCATTACTATTGCTGTAACAGAGTTTAAATTATCTCTCAGTTTTAATTTACCCTGAACGTCAACGCCAATAACCACATCGGCACCCATATTAATAACTTCTTGTACCGGAAAATTATTTGAAATACCACCATCTGATAGGTAGCGACCATCAATGATAACGGGTTCTAAAAGTGTTGGAAGTGAACCACTCGCTCTAATGGCTTCGGGCAAATAGCCATGGTCTAAAATAATCTGCTTACCCGTTTCTAAATCGGTTGCAATGCATAAAAACGGAATCGGTAAATTGTTAAAATCTTGAATATCGTGAACGTGTTCAGTTAACCGCGAAAATAAATTAAAAACATTTTGACCTTTTGAAATTGCCGAAGGCAAGCCAATACTTTTGCCTTTTACAGGAAGTGTAATTACATACTTTTCGTCGTTTTCTTTTTGATAAAACGATTTGGATTCTCGCGGCAGTTTATCTTGTAAAATCGTGGCAAAATCGGTTTGGCGTATAATCGAATCTAACTGATGTGCATTATACCCCGAAGCGTATAAAGCACCAATTATAGCGCCCATGCTAGTGCCCCCAATATAATCTACCCTAATTCCGGCTTCTTCTAAAACTTTTAAAACGCCAATATGTGCAAAGCCTTTAGCACCACCTCCACTCAACACCAAGCCGACTTTTAAATCTGTTTTTTGAATAGGTTCTTGAGCAAATCCATTAAGAAACGTGCCAATAAATAAAATCAGAACAATCTTTTTCATAGGTTTTGTGATGCTAGGGATAAAGTTAGTTGTTTTTTTTATAAAATTCGTACACTTTTTTTCCTAAAACTTGACCTAAAATTAAAATAAGTCCATTTAAATCAGCTTCTTTAATGCGTTTAACCGATTTGTAATGTTTTAATAAAACTTCAGCTGATTTAGCTCCAATACCGGGAATCTCGGTTAAATCGGTTTTGAGTGCTTGTTTGCTCCGCTTATGGCGATGGTGCGTAATGCCAAACCGATGCGCTTCATCTCTTAATTGCTGAATAATTTTCAAGGTTTCCGATCGTTTGTCTAGATATAAGGGCACTTTATCATCAGGATAATACAGTTCTTCCAGTCGTTTTGCGATACCGATAATAGCAATTTTTCCTCGTAAATTTAAAGCCTCCAGACTTTTTAATGCCGACGACAATTGTCCTTTACCACCATCAATAATAATGAGTTGAGGCAAGGGTTCTTGCTCATCTAACATCCGTTTATAACGGCGGTAAACAACCTCTTCCATCGAAGCAAAATCATCTGGACCTTCAACAGTTTTAATATTAAAATGACGATAATCTTTTTTGCTTGGTTTGGCGTTTTTAAATACCACACAAGCTGCAACAGGATTGGTTCCTTGTATGTTTGAATTGTCAAAACATTCGATATGCGCCGGCTCTAATTGCAAACGCAAATCGGTTTTCATCTGACCTAAAATACGTTTTGAATGGCGCTCGGGGTCAATTATTTTGATTTGCTTAAAACGCTCTTGCCGATAATATTTAGCATTTCGTAACGATAAATCTACTAAGCGTTTTTTATCGCCTTGAAGCGGAACGGTAACCTTAATAGCTTCGCCAACATTGACCTTTACAGGAACATAAATTTCGGTTGACTGACTTTGAAATCGCTGCCGGATCTCGATGATGCTCAAAGTGAGTAATTCTTTATCCGATTCGTTTAATTTCTTTTTTAATTCGCTGGTATGCGATTGGATAATCGCGCCATTGCTGATTTTTAAAAAGTTGACATAAGCAAATTCATCATCCGATAAGATAGAGAACACATCAACATTATTGATTGATGGATTTACAACCGTAGATTTTGCTTGATAGTTGACTAAAATATCAATTTTCTCTTTCATTTTTTGAGCATCTTCAAACTTTAAGTCGGCAGCAAATTGATGCATCAACACCTCAAATTTTTTTAAAGATTCTTTAAAATGCCCTTTTAAAATATTTTTAATGGCTTGAATATCGTCATTATAATCAGTCTCAGATTGTAATCCTTCGCAAGGCCCTTTGCAATTACCAATATGATAATCTAGGCAAACGCTGTATTTTTTATTGGCAATATTTGTCTGACTCAAATCAAAATTGCAAGTCCGCAACATAAAAAGCTCCTTAATTAAATCTAATAAAACACTTACCGTTTTACCCGATGTATAAGGGCCGAAATACTCAGAGCCATCTTTAATGATGCGTCGCGTAGAAAATACTCTTGGAAAAGCTTCGTTTTTAATACACAACCAAGGATAAGTTTTGTCATCCTTAAGCATGATATTATACTTTGGTTGGTATTTTTTTATGAGACTATTTTCTAAAATGAGCGCATCGGTTTCAGTTTCGACCACAATGTGTTTGATGCTGGCAATTTTTTTGACTAAGATTCGTGTTTTAGCATTGTCATGCGTTTTTGTAAAATATGACAATACCCGTTTTTTTAAATTCTTGGCTTTGCCGATGTACAACAAATTGTCATTGTTATCAAAATATTGATAAATTCCCGCCGAAGACGGCAAGGTTTGGAGCTGTATTTTTAAATCGGTTGCTGGCACTTAACAAAAGTAATTAATTAGCGATTACGCTATAATATTAGTTTTTAGTTTATATCAAATAGTAAAACCAAACAGAATCGTATTTTTGCCGAATTGAATACCGAAAAATTAATGGCAAATTGAAACCGACCTATTTTAAAAATAAATAAATGAAGTATTGGAAAAAATATAGCATCGAAACCATTAATGAAAAGATTGACAAAGCTTTAAAAGACAGTATTGATTTTGAAAGCAATAAAGGACTTGGTTTTCCGGTTTCTAAACTAGATCCCAATGTATTTTTTAACAACATTGCCTTTTTAGGTGATGCCCCTTTATTGCGTTCGTATATTGCAAATCCAAATAATATTGGATGTCATACTTATGGCACATCCGAAGTGGCTTTTAAAGGCGCTCAAGATTTAGAAAAAGAAGTCTTAAATGTCTTAGCTGTTGATATTTTTAAGGCAAAACCGGGAACTTTTGATGGCTATATTGCCACCGGTGGCACCGAGTCTAACATTCAAGCTTTATGGATTTATCGCAATTTATTTATGACCGATTATCAGGCTAAAGCTGATGAAATTGTCATTCTATCTTCAGAAGACACCCATTATTCCATTCCAAAAGGCTCTAATTTATTGCAAATTGATGCAGTTCCAATTCCGGTAGATTTTGATACCAGAATTATTATTGAATCTGAATTAGAAGCCATAATAATCAAGCAAAAAGCGATTGGTAAAAAATATTTTATAGTAGTTTCTAATATGGCAACTACTATGTTTGGTTCAGTTGATAATCCAGACGTTTATGCCAATTATTTAATCAAACATCAATGCCCTTTTAAAATTCACATTGATGGCGCTTTTGGCGGATTTATTTATCCATTTAGCAATAAAGATTCGCATATTAATTTCGCAAATCAAAATATCAGCTCTATAACCATCGACGCACATAAAATGCTACAAGCACCTTATGGAACTGGTGCATTTTTATGCCGAAAAGGTTTGATACATCACACACTTACCAAAGAAGCTAAATATGTTGAAGGACTTGATTTGACCTTAGTTGGAAGTCGCTCTGGCGCTAATGCTATTGCTGTTTGGCTTATTTTATTCAGGTACGGACCAAACGGTTGGTTCGAAAAAATTAACACCTTATTATTGCGAACTAATTGGCTTTGTAAACAACTAGACAACAAAGGAATTAGTTATTTTAGGAATCCTTTTATGAATATTGTAACGATTAAATCGGAGTTTGTGCCTGAAGCTGTTGCGCACCAATTTGGTTTGGTTTCGGCTACACATGATGATGCCAATCAGTGGCAAAAAATTGTGGTTATGGATCACGTTGAAGTGGACGACTTAGAACCTTTTATAAAAGCTTTGCCTAATTTTAAAAAGTAAAACCTCTACATTTTAAACCCATTAACCAAAAAGGAAATAAAATAATAGAGGTTAGTACTAATTAACAAAATAACCAAAACAATAATTAAAACTACTTGAAAGCGGTGATATGTCTCATCTTTAAATAATAAGGCATTTAAAAATTTATTTTTATATTTTGCCTTTTTAAAATTGGCATTCTCATTGGCAATAACGTTCGATTTTACTTCTGAATTTTTTAAAGTTTCACGCATATTCAATAACTTTAGATTTAGTAATTGTTGCTTGTTGCAACTTTTTTTTCTCCACATAATCTACAAAAGCCATCAATTGTGCCATATATTTTTTAACTGACTCTTCTGAACTTCCAGATGCCGACATCATGAAACCTTTATAAGTCCCCGACATCATCACACCATCTTTATTATAATAAGCCTTCAATTTATTTAAGAACTTCATATTATTGGTTTTTAGATTTTATTGGTTGCTACAAATTTGGGTTATTATTTGGTAAATAACATTAGGGAAATCACTGAATATTAATGGGGTAAATTCCTGAAAATTATTATAAACTAAAAAACAGTTACAAATATATCCCTGTAACTGTTTGTTTTAATTATTAAAAGTAAGATAACCGCAAGCGTTTATTTGGTTTCGATTATTCGCTTAATCCTCGTCTTTAGCAATGTTTTCTTTTGAAATTAATTTGCCATTAAAGTCAAAAGCGACTTTCTATAAAAACAAGTTTTGGTGGTTTGGTAAAAGTTTTTTGTATGGTGCTTTAATAGTTTTATTGCTACTTTGTTTTTACACCTTTTTTAAACAATATAAAAAGCTCTCTAAATCCGTCTTATTAAAAAATGGTTTACGTCATATCAACAAGTTTGTTGAATTTGATGAAGAGTCTATGATAATTATTAAACTGTTACTATCCGAAAAAGAAGTGCCATCAACAGGTATTTTAAAAATTGTAGAAAAGGAACAATTTAGTCCGGCACATAATGAGCGGTTAAAAATTCAAAAAATAAAAGATATTAATCTAAAAGTTAGAGCCCTTTTAGGAATTAATATTGATGTTATTCAAGAAAAAAAATCTAAATACGACCGCCGCGAAAAGGTTTATTTTATCTTAAAACGGTATTTTGTGTAAAATTTTAGACTAAGCTTCTAAAACTTCAGTGGTTTCACTTTTAGCAAAAGCTTTTTTTCCAAAGAAAATCAAAATCGTTACGCCAACCGTAATAGAAGAATCGGCAATATTAAAAACCGGGTCAAAGAATGTAAAATGATTACCACCAAAATAAGGAATCCAATGAGGTAAATCCGCATTTATCATCGGAAAATATAACATATCAACTACTTTTCCGTAAAACAAACTACTGTAACCTTGTTCTGGAAATACTTGTGCCACATTATGGTAACTATCGCTAAAAAAAATTCCATAAAACACAGAATCGATAATATTGCCCATAGCGCCTGCAAAAATTAAAGAAATAGCCGTTATCAGTTTCCAAGAAACTTTATCTTTTATTGAGGCAAATAACCAATAACCGATACCGCAAATAGCAAATAACCTAAAAACAGTCAATAATAATTTACCGGTTGCGCCACCAAATTCGGCACCCCAAGCCATCCCGTTGTTTTCGAGAAAATGGATTCTAAACCAATCAAATATAACAATTTCTTGACCTAACGAAAAATGTGTTTTGATATAAATTTTACTAATTTGATCAATCAATAAAACAATACTGATAATGGTGATGGCTCTTTTCAAACTTCTAAATATTTGGTTCGCAAAAATAGTAATATTATTAATCTTTGACCGCTTCTAAAAAGATATTTGCCTTTATGGCTTTTATAGTTAATTTATGTTGCCCGTTTTGATAGATTCCTGTCAATAGTTTTTTACTTTCTGATGGTAACAGCGTAGGAATCTCACTGGTAATTTCACCAAGATTGGAGGCTAAATGTAGTTGGGTATTTTTAATCTTTACTTTTACAGAACCATCAACTATTTTTAAGTTGATATCGCCCGAATTGTTATCTAAAGTTACCGCTCCGGTTTCTAACTGTGCATTTACAAATCCCTTAAAATTTTCAATGTTTAAATTGCCAGACACCATGTTAACAAAAACCTGACTATTATTTGGAACACTAATGATATAAGAAACAAAAACAGGTTGTTCTACACAAAATTTATTGATTGACTCTTGTGGAAGTGATTCTTTTTGTTTGATAAAAAGCCGGTCTTTTTCGCTATAAACATCAATGTTTGAGAACCGATCTTGGGCATCTTTTAAACTTATTTTTACGTTATTGCCAGAAGTGCTTATCAGTTTTAGGTTATCAATACTAGTACAACTAATTTCGATATTTTTTGAGCTGGCCTCAAATGATTTTTCAATAAAATGCTGTCCAAAAATTAGCTCAGAAATTCCTAATAAAATTAAAAATAAACATCTTTTTTGCATCATAAAAAAGCTTTCTTTTCAGAAAGCTTTTAGGTTTATTGTTGTTTGTTTTTCGCTTCCATACTCAATGTTGCATGAGGAACCAATTTTAAGCGTTCTTTGTTGATGAGCTGTCCCGTAACACGACAAACGCCATAGGTTTTATTTTCAATTCGAATTAAGGCATTTTTTAAATCGCGAATAAATTTTTCTTGACGGATGGCCAGTTGCACATTAGCTTCTTTAGACATGGTTTCAGATCCCTCTTCAAAGGCTTTAAAAGTTGGTGAAGTATCGTCAGTACCATTATCACTGCCATTTTTATAGGCGCTTTTTATAAGCTCTAAGTCTTCGGTAGCATATTGTAGTTTATCTAAAATAATTGCTTTGAATTCTTCTAAATCTTTATCAGAATACCGTACTGTATTTGCTTCCATAGTTTAAGATTTTTGAATGGATAATTTTGAATTTATATTATCAAAAATTATGTCAATTCCTCCTGTAACAGAGTCCAAACATAATAATTTTTTAGTTAATGTTTCATTTTTAATATAATTTTCATTTTCTGAAATAGCATGCTCTACAAAACCATCATTTTGAATAAGGACTTCTATTTTATCGGTAACTTCAAAACCGGAGTCTTTTCTAAGATTTTGAATTCGGTTTACCAATTCTCTAGCTACACCTTCATTTTTTAGCTTTTCGGTCAAGTTAATATCGAGTGCAACTGTTAAACCACCTTGATTGGCAACCAGCCAACCTTCAATATCTTGAGAGACAATTTCTACTTCAGAAAGTGATAAATTTACTGAATTATTATTGATAGAAATCACAATATTACCATCTCTTTCAATTTTGTTGATATCTTTTTGAGTAAATTTTTGGATTGCGGCAACTGCATAGCGCATATCGGCTCCAAACTTGGGTCCTAACAATTTAAAATTAGGTTTAATCTTTTTGACTAAAATACCCGATGCATCATCTAAAAGTTCAATTTCTTT
>JAVHOP010000064.1:14508-15959 GCA_036170135.1 Flavobacteriaceae bacterium
TGGATGGCTCTAGCTGCTTTTGTTGGTTCATAGTCATCATAATAGCTTTCGACATTTTTTATTAAGGTATGCAATTCCGATAAAATCCAACGGTCAATTTCAGGTCTATCTGCCAATGCAACTTCCGCTTCGGCATAAGAGAACTTATCTAAATTTGCATATAAAGTAAAGAACGAATAAGTGTTATAAAGTGTTCCGAAAAACTTACGGCGTACCTCATCAATTCCAGCTACATCAAATTTTAAATTATCCCAAGGATTAGCGTTTGAAATCATATACCAACGTACGGCGTCAATGCCATAAGTTTTCATCGTTTCAAAGGGATCAACTGCATTGCCTAAACGCTTAGACATTTTCTTGCCGTCTTTGTCTAAAACCAGTCCATTAGAAACCACATTTTTGTAGGCAACCGAATCAAAAACCATCGAAGCTATGGCATGTAAGGTATAAAACCAACCACGTGTTTGATCTACGCCTTCGGCTATAAAATCGGCTGGGAAAAATTGATTTTTATCTATCAAATCTTTATTCTCAAATGGATAATGCCATTGTGAATAAGGCATCGAACCCGAATCAAACCACACGTCAATCAAATCTGATTCCCGATACATCGGTTGACCCTTATCGGAAGCTAAAATAATTTTATCGACGATATTTTTGTGTAAATCAATTTTATCATAATTAGAATCGCTCATATTTCCGACTTCAAAATCTGGAAAAATATCTGCTTCTAAAACACCTGCTTCAACAGCTTTTTTCATTTCGGCTTTAAGCTGAGCGACTGAGCCAATTATTTTGGTTTCATCACCAGCTTTGGTGCGCCAAATTGGAAGTGGAATACCCCAATATCGTGAACGTGATAAATTCCAATCGTTCGCATTTTTAAGCCAGTTTCCAAAACGACCTTCGCCGGTTGATTTTGGTTTCCAATTAATGGTTTCGTTTAAATCAAACATCCTATCTCGTTTTTCGGTAACTTTAATAAACCAAGAATCTAAGGGATAATATAAAACGGGTTTATCAGTTCGCCAACAATGCGGATAACTGTGTTTGTGTTTTTCGACATTAAAAGCTTTATTTTCTTCTTTAAGTTGAATAGCAATTTCAACATCTAATGAACGTTCGGGCATTTCATTTTCATCGTAGTATTCATTTTTAACATACTTGCCGGCATATTTGCCCATATGTTTGGTAAAGCGCCCTTGTAAATCAACCAATGGTACCGGATTTCCTTTATCGTCTAAAACTAACATTGGTGGTACTCCGGCATCTTTTGCCACTTGCGCATCATCTTGACCAAAAGTTGGTGCAATGTGTACAATTCCAGTTCCGTCTTCGGTGGTTACAAAATCGCCTGAAATCACTCTAAAAGCCTGGTCGGCATCTTGATATGGCAAGGTAAAAGGCAATAATTGTTCGTATTTGATTCCGATTAAATCAGATCCTTTACA
>JAVHOP010000064.1:16059-17801 GCA_036170135.1 Flavobacteriaceae bacterium
TTTAGCCAAAATAACTTTTATCGGCTTAAATGTGTACTGATTAAAAGTTTCAACCAGCACATAATCAATCTTTTTACCAACAGCTAAAGCGGTGTTACTTGGCAGTGTCCAAGGTGTGGTAGTCCAAGCAATAAAGTAGGTATTATCCCATCCTATATCCTTCCCAAAGGGAAGGACTTTACTATCAACTCCCTTTCCTTCGGAAAGGGTTGGGGATAGGCATTTAAACTGCGCCACCACGGTAGTATCGGTCACATCTTGATAACAACCCGGTTGATTTAATTCATGCGAGCTTAATCCGGTTCCGGCTTTTGGCGAATAAGGCTGAATAGTATAGCCTTTATAAATCAAATCTTTTTTATACAGTTCGGCCAACAACCACCAAACCGTTTCCATATATTTGGGTTTGTAAGTAATGTATGGATCTTCCATATCTACCCAATGACCCATTTTTCGAGTTAAATCTTCCCAAACATCGGTATAACGCATCACGGCTTTTTTACATGCTTCGTTATAATCTTCAATACTTATTTTGTTTCCGATATCTTCTTTGGTAATACCCAATTCTTTTTCAACTCCTAATTCTATTGGTAGTCCGTGGGTATCCCAACCAGCTTTGCGTTTAACTTGAAAACCTTGTAGCGTTTTATATCTGCAAAAAATATCTTTTATAGTTCGCGCCATCACATGATGAATACCCGGAAGTCCATTTGCCGATGGTGGTCCTTCATAAAAAATATAAGGTTTATTAGCATCTCTATTGGTTATGCTTTTTTTGAATATATCCTGTGTCTCCCAAAAAACTAAAGTTTCATCAGCCACTTTAGTCAAATCTAACCCACCATATTCCTTAAAATTTTGACTCATTTTATGCGTAATATTTTATGATTTGCGAAATTACATATTTTCTTGATACCATCACTTTTGACTTCCAAAAAATAGCTCACTTTATGCATATAAAATTGATATAAAGCCTATCTTTGAATCGTAAATCTTAAGCATATAAAACACCAGAATTCTAAAAATTTGTTTCTATATTTGCACTTATTTAGAATCAATCTATATAACAATGATACAAGTAAGCGAAAAAGCAAAACAGAAAGTCATAGAAATGATGGCGGAAGATGGTTATGACGCTGAGAAAGACTTTGTTCGTGTTGGTGTTAAAAGTGGCGGTTGCTCCGGATTGTCATACGAATTAAAGTTTGATAAAGAACACCATGATAATGACAAAATATTCGAATCTAACGGCGTAAAAATTGCCGTTGATAAAAAAAGTTTTTTGTATTTGGTAGGCACCACGCTTGACTATTCTGGTGGCCTTAACGGAAAAGGTTTTGTCTTTAATAATCCAAATGCCAACCGTACTTGTGGTTGTGGTGAAAGTTTTTCGCTGTAACATTTCCTCCTTTTAAAAACAAAAAAATGTCGACTAAAACAAAATATACCGAAGAACATCTTAAAAAAGAACTCGAAACACAAGAATACGAATACGGATTTTACACTGATATTGAATCGGACAAATTTGCCGTAGGTTTAAATGAAGATGTGGTTCGTGCCATCTCTAAAAAGAAAGATGAGCCTAATTGGATGACAGAATGGCGTTTGGGCGCCTTTAGAGCTTGGCAAAAAATGGAAGAGCCTCATTGGGCCAATGTAACTTACGAAAAACCAGATTTTCAAAACATTAGCTATTTTTCGGCACCAAAAAAGAAAACCAAATTAAATAGTTTAGATGAAGT
>JAVHOP010000064.1:17901-20230 GCA_036170135.1 Flavobacteriaceae bacterium
TATGCGGCTTTAAACTCTGCCGTATTTTCTGATGGTTCTTTTTGTTACATTCCAAAAGGGGTTAAATGTCCGATGGAACTCTCTACTTATTTTAGAATCAACGAGAGTGGCACGGGTCAGTTTGAACGCACCCTTTTAATTGCCGATGAAGGTAGTTACGTGAGTTATCTTGAAGGCTGCACAGCGCCGCAACGCGATGAAAATCAGTTACACGCCGCTGTGGTAGAATTGATTATTTTAAAAGATGCCGAAATCAAGTATTCAACCGTTCAAAATTGGTTTCCCGGAGGTAAAAACGGCAAAGGCGGTGTTTATAATTTCGTGACCAAACGGGCACTATGCGAAACCAATGCAAAAGTATCTTGGACGCAGGTCGAAACAGGATCGGCAGTAACATGGAAATATCCGAGCTGTGTTTTAAAAGGTGATAATTCGGTTGGCGAGTTTTACTCGATTGCAGTCACCAACAATTACCAACAAGCCGATACAGGAACTAAAATGATTCACATCGGTAAAAACACAAAAAGCACCATCATTTCAAAAGGAATTTCGGCGGGACAATCCCAAAATTCTTATCGCGGATTGGTTCAGATTCATCCTAGAGCCGAAAACGCACGCAATTTTTCACAATGCGATTCCTTATTAATGAGTAATCATTGTGGTGCACATACCTTTCCGTATATCGAAGTCAAAAATAAATCCGCTCAAGTTGAACACGAAGCAACGACCAGCAAAATTGGCGAAGATCAGCTGTTTTATTGTAATCAACGCGGTATCAATACCGAAAAAGCCATTGCTTTAATCGTAAACGGATTCAGCAAAGACGTCTTAAATAAATTACCGATGGAGTTTGCTGTAGAAGCGCAGAAATTGTTAGAAATTAGTTTAGAGGGATCGGTTGGATAACAATTTAAGGTTTAAGATTAAAAATTTAAGATTATGGCAACTATTACAAATTTTGAAGATTTAGATGTTTGGAAATCAGCTAGAATTTACGCTAAAGAAATCTTCGAATTAGCCACAAAAGAAAAATTTAAAAATGATTTTGAATTAATAAATCAAATATTAAGTTCATCTGGATCAATAATGGATAATATTTCTGAAGGTTTTGAACGCGAAGGAAATAAAGAATTTATTCATTTTT
Source organism: Flavobacteriaceae bacterium (assembly GCA_036170135.1). Classification (GTDB taxonomy): domain Bacteria; phylum Bacteroidota; class Bacteroidia; order Flavobacteriales; family Flavobacteriaceae; genus CG1-02-35-72. Next base: position 19,046 of record JAVHOP010000064.1, read on the forward strand.
TAACAATTTCAAAAGGATCTTGTGCTGAATCTCGTTCGCAATTATATCGCGCTTTTGACAGAAATGATATCATTGAGGAAGGATTAAATCCTCTAAAAGATAAAAGTATCGAATTAAGTAAATCATTGTCCGGTTTTATTAAGTATTTAAAAAACGCTGACATCAAAGGGAACAAATTTTCTTAAAAGGAATTTTAAATATCAAATTTTAAATATTAAATTAAAATATGTTGAAAATAGTAGATTTACACGCCAGTGTTAACGATAAAGAAATATTAAAAGGCATTAATTTAGAGATTAAAGCTGGTGAAGTTCACGCCATTATGGGACCAAATGGTTCCGGGAAAAGCACGCTATCTTCGGTTATTGCCGGAAATGAAACTTATCAAGTTACCAAAGGAGATGTAATTCTTGAGGGCGAAAGTCTTTTGGATTTTGCTCCCGAAGAACGCGCTCATAAAGGCATCTTTTTATCGTTCCAATATCCCATTGAAATTCCTGGTGTTACGACCACTAATTTCATTAAAACCGCTATTAACGAAACGCGTAAAGCCAAAGGGTTAGCCGAATTACCTGCTAATGATATGCTTAAAAAAATTCGTGAAAAAGCCGAACTTTTAGATATTGATCGCAAATTTTTGTCGCGTTCTTTAAATGAAGGTTTTTCGGGAGGCGAAAAAAAGCGAAATGAAATTTTTCAAATGGCCATGCTTGAACCAAAATTGGCCATACTTGATGAAACCGATTCAGGTTTAGATATTGATGCCCTTAAAATTGTAGCCAATGGCGTTAACAAATTAAGAACAAAAAACAATGCGGTTTTGGTGATTACACACTACCAACGTTTATTGGATTATATCGTTCCTGATTTTGTTCATGTATTGTACAACGGTAAAATCGTTAAATCGGGTGGCAAAGAATTGGCTTACGAATTGGAAGAAAAAGGATATGATTGGCTTAAATAATTTGCTTTGCAAATTATTTGTTCCGAGTTTCATGTTCCGGGTTTTGAGTTTTGAGTTTTGAGTTCAGAAAAAAGAAACCCCTAAAGTCCCCTCAAGGGGGACAATTGAAAAAAAAGAATTAATTACAATGGAATTAAAAGATAAATTAATAAGCGCTTACTTGGCTTTTGAAAACAGCGGATTTATTGATGCCGATTCAAAAGTGCATCAAGAACGGAATC
>JAVHOP010000064.1:20330-30285 GCA_036170135.1 Flavobacteriaceae bacterium
GATATTTGCTTGTTTTCATCGGCTATAAAAAAACCAAAATACAACATGGTTATCGACCATTATTTTAATACTATAGCCGAAAAAGAAGAAAACTTAACGGCTTTAAATACGGCCTTTACCAAAGAAGGGGTTTACATTAACATTCCTAAAAATACCATTGTTCCTAAACCGATTCAGATTTTACATTTTAGCACAGGCAATGACAAAGATGTGCTCTTACAACCTCGAAATTTAATTATTGTCGGCGAAAATTCTCACGTTCAAATTATTGAACGTCACCAAAGTTTGTCAGAATATGCCTCCCTTACCAATTCGGTAACCGAAATTTTTGCCTCAAAACGCGCCATAGTCGATTATTATAAAATTCAGAATGATTTACAAACCGCTTCATTAATTGACAGCACTTACGTATCGCAAAAACAAAACAGTATTGTGTCGGTTAACACCTACGCTTTCGGCGGAAAACTGACGCGCAATAACTTAAAATTCTATCATAACGGCACGCATATTAGCTCCCATTTAAATGGTATAACCATAATTGGCGATAAACAACACGTTGATCATAATACTTTGGTAGATCATAAAACACCCGATTGTGATAGTCATCAAAATTATAAAGGTATTTTTGCCGATAAATCAACGGGCGTTTTTAACGGAAAAGTTTTAGTACATAAAGAAGCTCAAAAAACGAATGCGTTTCAGCAAAACAACAATATTTTATTACACGATGGCGCCAAAATTAACGCCAAACCGCAACTTAAAATTTATGCCGACGATGTGAAATGTTCGCACGGTTGCACCATTGGCCAATTAGACGAAGACGCCCTATTTTATCTTCGCTCAAGAGGTATTCCTAAACAAGAAGCTACTGCTTTATTGTTGTACGCTTTTAGTAATGATGTGTTAAATCACATTAAAATTCCGGCGCTAAAAAACCGCATTACCAAATTGATTGCTCTAAAGTTAGGTGTTAATTTAGGATTTGAGGTTTAGCTCTTCTTGATATTAATAAATTGGAACAGTTATTGTTAAATTTGCAAAAATCAAACTGCTTCCTTATGAAATATTTTATAAGCGTTTTATTTTTTAGTCTCTCGATTGCAACTTTTTCTCAAAATGACACCAAAGCTACTGGACTGTTCTACAAATTCTCATTTGCCACCACTTTAACTTTAAACGAAGATTTTGAATTTGAAACCGACCAAACTTTAATCAATCCGAGTGCGTTCTTTTTTAATAATACGGTAGGTATTCAAGTTGATAATAAATCGAGTATTGGTTTTAATGTTGAATACGATTGGCATTCGAGACAAGGCCTCAACTTTTTACCTGTTTATGTGAGTTACCAATACAATATTTTTGAATACGAAGAGAATCTTTTTATAAGAGCTGGCTATGGCCGAATGATTGGCATTGGAAAGTCTTTTGAAAAAGGTTCGTTGTATAAAGTCGGATTGGGTATACAGGTTTTAGATCAACAAGATAAAAATTCTTTCCTTATCGGATTAGATTTTAGCCGAAAACGCTATGGTTTTATAAGACATTCTAAATTATCTAGTGTTTCTGTGTTTTTGGAGTTTGAAATTTTTTAAAAATTTAATTTAACAGCCTCGTATAAACGATAGTTCTTGATTTTTATGCTTTTAATTTTCTCCGCTACCGCACTCCCGAAATTTCGGGACTTTCGTGTGGTATTTGATATTTGGTTTTTGATTAGTCAAATGTTTCCATTGGCTAGCGCGAGCATCCATGCTCGTGCCGAAACGAATGCTCCTTTAAGTTATAGATTAGTAAGTAAAATATTTCAGCGTTATTGGTTTATTTATTCTATTTATGTTAATGAGCAAAATGTACTTTAGCACGAGCATAAATGCTCGCGCTAGCAGGGGAAGGTTTAATGTAACGACTTGATAGTATTGCTTTTATTTTGGGTTAGTGCGAGTTGTTCCTATAACCTTATTGAAAAATCCAATTGTCCTCCCAATCCAAGTTGAACAATTTTTTGAAGTGTCGAAAGTCTTACCTCTTTTATGTTATTCTCTATTTTAGAAATATATGACTTCGTAGTCCCTACCTTTTCTGCTAGCTCAGCTTGCGTCATCCCTTTTTTAAGCCTAGCTTCGTGAAGCATTGCCCCTAACTTGAAATTTTCATATCCCTCATCTAGTTTAGTTCTTGATTCAGTTCCTATTACTCCATAATGTTTGTCCTTCAATTCATTAAGAGTCATTTTATTACTTTTTTTCGTTTTCATAATCTTCTTTTATTTTAAGTGCTTTCTCTATTTCCTTTTTAGGTGTCTTTTGAGTTTTCTTCTGAAAACCAGTTGTTATAACAATTAGTTTTCCATGGTCAAAAAAGCAAAAGATTCTAAAAATATCTGTTCCTACTTTAATCCTAATCTCAAACAATCCATTTGTTAATTCTATATGTTTGAGATAAGTTTCTGGAACTCTTTCAATATCCTCAATCAATTCGATAGTCCAGATGATTTTCGCTTTAATTTTTTCTGATTGTTTTAAGAAAAAACTTTCAAAATAATCCTTGTAGAAAATCGCAGTCCTAAATTTCTTTTTTGATTCCATGGCAAGGAACAAAGATAGAAAATGTTTCACTATGGTGCAACTATTTTATTTTTACCCAATTCGCACTAATGGCAGTCCGTCTAATCTAATAAGACCCATTGGCTGGCGCGAGCATCCATGCTCGTGCCGAAACGAATGCTCCTTTAAGTTATAGATTAGTAAGTAAAATATTTCAGAGTTATTGGTTTATTTATTCTATTTATGTTCATGAGCAAAATGCACTTTAGCACGAGCATAAATGCTCGTGCTAGCAGGGGGGGTATTTTTTTTATTAGTCGAATATCCTAAACACAACAATATCGTCAAAATATCCTTTTTCACCTGCATAATCTATAACACCGCTATAAATATAATCTTCTGCTTTAAATACTAAACCTTGTTCAACAGGGTTTTGATGAATGTAATTTATTTTTTCATTAATTACGGCATTGCTCCTTTAATCCTTTCTAATTATTCTTTCACTCCTGCCAAAATCCCTTTTAAAAAGACGTTAAAATCAAATTCAGGATCTTCGGTTAAACCGGTTCTAACAATTACCAAGTTTTTAGACGGAATCATAAACACCATTTGACCTTGGTAACCATTACAACTAAACAAATCTTTGGGAACATCGGGATAAACACCTCCGGCATTGAGCCAAAATTGTGCGCCATAACGCCCATTTGAAGTATGAGTCGGCGTTTTTACATAATCAACCCAAGTTGAATCTACAATTTGTTCGCCATTCCAATTACCTTCGTGTAAATATAAGGTGCCAAATTTAGCCCAATCGCGCGTGTTAGCCCAACCGTAAGAGGAACCTACATAATTGCCAGCCAAATCAGTTTCTATTAAAGACGAGTGCATACCAATTTTATCTAACAAAGCGCTGTACCAAAAATCTAAATAGTCTTGATGTGAAGCAAATTTGGTGCGCAAATAGCCGGAGAGTAAATTGGTGGTTCCCGAAGAATAATTCCAGTGCGTATCGGGTTTAAATTTAGCTGGCATTTGGCGTTGTGACAGACTCATATCTTTATCTAAAAACAACATCCGCGTAACGCCCGATAGTTCGTTATAATTTTCATCCCATTCTAAACCGCTGTTCATATGCAGCAAGTCACTTAGTGTGATATTGGCGCGAGCATCGTTTTCCCATTCTTTAAATAAATGCGACTGATTCACATTCAATTTTCCTTCCTTTTGCAGGATACCAAACATGGTAGCCGTAATACTTTTGGTCATAGACCAACCCAGCATCGGTGTGTTGACATCAAAACCATCGGCGTATTTTTCGGCAATTATTTGATCTTTATACAGCACCAAAACCGTTCGCGTTTTTTTGATGTTTTCTCCTGATTTATCAAATGCATCAGCTACAGCTTTGTTAATTTTATCGTAATCAACCTCAGCAAAAACGGTATCTTTTTGAGCTAAATCACCGTAAGGATAAGGTTTGGCTATTTTGGTAAAATCGCGTTTCGGAATCTCATATTTTAAATCGTCTTCAACGCCATCTATCATTAAGACAGCACCCAAACCTTCTCTAAAAACCGCCACGCGCTTTTTAAGTCCAAATACTTTAGAAATAACAGATTTATCTTCTAAATTAACCGCGTTCTTTGCCAAATCGATAGACGGAATATCATTATCACCTTGCTCTATAGAGGCTTGTGTGCGATGTGCTAAAAACATCCCAGAGGCCAGGCTTTTTGATGAATAACCTGTAATAATATCTAATTTTGGATAATACGAATAAACCGTATAACCTAAGACAATTACAACAACTACAACCAGGATTTTCAATATTTTTTTCATAATAAAACCTTTTAAATTCTAACAAATGTAAAATTTATTTTGCGATTTGATAATAGTGTATTACTTTTGTTAACTATTTGGTTAAACTATTTGGTTAAAAATGGAAAATAAAACAGAAAATAACGAAACTAAAATTCTAATTGCCGCAAAAAATTGCTTCCAAAAAAAAGGGATGGCAGGAGCGCGCATGCAAGAAATAGCTGATGAAGCCGGAATTAACAAAGCACTTTTACATTACTATTACCGCAGTAAACAACTCTTATTTGAGGCGGTTTTTAATCAAGCTTTTAAAATTATAGGTCCAAAACTTGGTGAAGTTTTAAATGCCAATTTACCGCTTTTTGAAAAAATTCAAGTTTTCACTCAAAATTACATCGGCTTTGTTATTGCGCATCCCTATTTGCCAAGTTTTATTATTCATGAGCTGAATCAGAACCCAAAATTTGCCAAACAATTAACTCAAGATGAACGTTTTCCAGAAATCAGCATTTTTAAAAAACAAGTTGAAGATGCGGTAAGTCAAGGTATCATTAGACCCATTTCGGCCGAACAACTTTTTATTAATATTATCTCTATAACGGTCTTTCCATTTGTTGGGGCACCACTTTTAAAAGGGTTTACAAAATTAACTGATGAGGCGTATAATTTGTTATTAGAGCAACGCAAAACAGCTGTAGCCGAGTTTATTATAAACGCCATAAAAATTTAAATATGAAAAATATTGTTTTACTTATCGCCATCCTTTTTGCATCAAATCTGTTTGGGCAAGCGGTTTTAAGTTTAGACGACTGTTACAATCTTCTGGATAAAAATTACCCTTTGGCTCAACAAAAAGCGCTTTTAGAAAAGCAAAATAAAATCGACTTAGAAGTAATTAACAAAGCATACTTGCCACAATTTGAAGTGTCCGTAAAAGCGACTTACCAATCGGATGTAACTGCTGTTCCTATTCATATTCCGGGTGTGAATATTCCCATTCCAAACAAAGATCAATATCGCGCAACACTGACCGCCAATCAGCTAATTTATCAGGGTGGCTTGATAGAAACACAAACCAAAGCAAAAATCTTAGAATCGGAGATTAAACAAAGTGCTGTAACTATTTCGTTATACAATCTTAAGCAAAAAGTCAATCTACTCTATTTTTCAACGCTTTTACAGGATGAAAAAAAAGCGCTTATTTTAGACAAACAAAAACAGTTAGATTCTCGCTTAGGCGAAGCAAATTCGGCTGTAAAAAATGGTGTGGCCTTAGCGTCGACTAGCGCCTTATTAGAAGCCGAAAGCTTAAATGTAACCCAACAACTTTTTGAAATAAAATCAACAAAAAGCGCCCTATTGCAAACTCTTTCAAAATTAATAGGTACTACAATCTTACCCGAAACAATATTTGAACATCCACAGATATCTTATCAAGAATCGGATACTTTGAACAGACCTGAGTTGACTTATTTTAATTTACAAAAGAAACAAATTTCGGAACAAAGCAATTTGTTAGAAAAAATAAATTATCCCAGAATAAGTGCCTTTGCACAAGGCGGATATGGCAACCCGGGATTGAATGTTTTTGATACCAATTTTGCAGGTTTTTATATGGTGGGCGTGCAACTGAATTGGACCGTTTTTGATTGGCAAAAAAACAAAAAACAACGCGAATCTCTTCAAATCAATCAGCAACTCATCGATACGCAACAATCGACTTTTAAACTCAACACAAATCTCGAAACGCTTAACCAATTAGCCGAAATAAACACCTTAACCCTACTATTAAAAACCAATAATCAGATAATCTCTTTACGAGAGCAGGTTTTAAAAACCGCTGAATCGCAATTAAAAAACGGAGTGCTTACCCCATCTGATTATATTACCGAACTAACGCGTTTATACGAAGCTAAAACCAATTTAAAAACCAATCAAATTCAGTTATCGTGGGCAACCATAAATTATTTAACAACTACCGGAACTTATGAAAACAATCACTAACCTAATATCTTTATCTGTTGTTTTAATCCTTTTAGGGTCTTGTAATAAAAATGTGAAAGCCGATGCTTATGGCAATTTTGAAGCGACTGAAATAACTATTTCAGCTCAAGCGAATGGTCAACTTTTACAATTTAAAATAGCCGAAGGCGAAGTGTTAAAAGCACAACAAATTGTTGGCTATATCGATACCATTCCGCTTGAATTAAAAAAACAACAATTGCTGACTTCAAAACAAATTGTATTTAGCAAATCAAAAGGTGTATTATCGCAAATTGATGTGTTAAAAGCACAATTAAAAACCGCCACGTCTAATTTAAATCGCACCCAAAAATTAGTCAAAGACAAATCGGCAACACCCAAACAATTAGATGATGTTTCGGGGCAAGTTGCTGTATTAAATCAGCAAATCAGAAGTATCGAAACACAAAATATCGCCGTGGTAAACGAAGCAAAAAGCATCGATATTCAGCTCAAACAAATAGCCGACCAAATAGATAAAAGCAAAATTATCAATCCGGTAAACGGAACCGTTCTAGTTAAATATGCCGAAGTAGGTGAAATTGCCGCATTTGGAAAACCTCTTTATAAAATAGCCGATTTAAGCAGCATACAATTGCGTGTTTATGTGAGCGAAACCCAACTTTCGAACATTAAAATCGGACAAGAAGTGACTGTTAAAATAGACAAAGGCTCTGAAATGGAATCGTTTAAAGGCAGCATTACTTGGATTGCCTCAGAAGCTGAATTTACCCCAAAAATTATTCAAACCAAAGAAGAACGCGTCAATTTGGTGTATGCGATAAAAATCGACGTAAAAAATGACGGAAGTTTAAAAATTGGAATGCCCGCGGAAATGTTCCTATCCCCAGCCCTTTCCGAAGGAAAGGGAGTTAAACCAAATTGAATATGACAAATATAGATTATAAAAAAAGCAAAAAAAGTCCTTCCCTTTGGGAAGGATTTAGGATGGGAATTGCGGCCATACTCGCATTACTCATCGGAATAATGTCAGTTATTTCAGGATCAATGGTGCTTTTAAATTATAACATCCCCAACTATAACGTATTAAATTGGCTGGTTGTTTATAATGTCATTTTAGGCGGAATCTCAATAATTGCCGCGATTTTAATATGGAAAAACAATAAATCTGCGGGAAAAATAATACTTGCCATTTTAATTTCACACCTGCTTGTATTCTTGTATTTATATTTTTTAAATCAGGAAGTTGCCATGGAAAGCATAAAAGCGATGGGTTTTAGGCTAAGTGTTTGGACGATCATTATCTTGCTAACCTATAAAAAAATAAATAATTAACTCTTAAAATAATCGAAATGAGAAAAGTAAATTTTTTAATCCTCACCCTTTTGGCAACCATTTTAGTTGTTTCATGTAACAATGAAAAAACCAAAAAACAGGCAGTTGCTGTTCCTGTTCAAACTGAAGAAGAAGCCCATGAAAGTGAAGGTGTATTGAAATTAAATAACGGGGATTTGTGGATGGCCAATGCCGAAACCACAGAGGGAATCGAAAAAATGACACAATTAATTACCAATTTCAGCGAGTCTGAAAATATGGAAGCCTATCCTAAACTTAAAACAAAATTGGAAGCAGAATTTAGAACCATCATCTCCAAATGCACCATGACCGGCGAAGCTCACGACCAATTGCACAATTACCTTTTGCCGATGAAACCATTTTTTAAAGATTTGACCGCTGAAGATTTAGCGACCCGCAAAGCTGGTCTGGAAAAATTGAACAAACATTTGTTGGAATATTCCGCCTATTTCAAATAAAATAAGATTCTGAAAATGAGTATTTCGGTGCAACATATTAGCAAATCGTATCAAAAAGTTGACGCCTTAAAAGACATTTCTTTTGAGGAAGTTCCGAAATGTAAGAATAGGATGGAAAAATGAAAATCCTATCCCCAACCCTTTCCAAAGGAAAGGGAGATAATCTAAATAAATTAAAAAATTGTTTAAAAATTACAAATAACTAAGCAGATAAAAGTCCTTCCCTTCGGGAAGGATTTAGGATGGGAAATGAGTATAAAAATTCAACATATTAGCAAATCGTATCAAAAAGTTGACGCCTTAAAAGACATTTCTTTTGAGGTAAAACCGGGCGAATTATTTGGTCTTATCGGACCAGATGGCGCCGGAAAAACAACGCTTTTCAGGATTTTAACCACGCTGCTTTTTGCAGATAAAGGCATGGCAAGTGTCAGTGGTTATGATGTTGTTAAAGACTATAAATCCATCCGAAACAGTGTGGGGTATATGCCTGGGCGTTTCTCATTATATCAAGATTTAACCGTTGCTGAAAATCTAGAGTTTTTTGCCACCATATTTGGTACAACTGTTAAAGAAAATTACGATTTAATAAAAGATATCTACATCCAAATTGAGCCTTTTAAAAATCGTCTTGCTAAAGATTTGTCTGGCGGAATGAAACAAAAATTGGCCTTGAGTTGCGCGCTGATTCACAAACCAAAAGTGTTGTTTTTAGATGAACCAACCACTGGTGTTGACCCCGTATCGCGAAAGGAGTTTTGGGAAATGCTAAAACATCTTAAAAAAAATGGTATGACTATTTTGGTATCAACACCTTATATGGATGAGGCTGCTTTGTGTGATCGTATTGCCTTAATTCAGGATGGCAAAATTTTACAAATTGATTCACCTCTAGAAATTGTCAAAAAATTTAATAAAAATATCTACAATGTAGGTGCCAATAATATGTACAAACTCATCACTTGCTTAAATCAATATAAACATCGTTACAGTGTTTACCCTTTTGGGGAATTTGTACATTATACCGATAAAAGACCAGATTTCAATATAGCCGAATTACATCAATATTTAGAAAAGCAAGGTTTACAAAATATAATTATCAATAAAACAAAGGCCTCCATAGAAGATACTTTTATGGAATTAGCAAAATAAAAACAAACCTAGATGGTTTTACGTCTAATGCGGACTAGTAAAAACCAGTTAGGTCTAAACAAAAATGGATACGCATACGAACGAAATCATAAAAGTTGAAAATCTCACGAAAACATTCGGGAATTTTACCGCTGTAAACGCCATTTCATTTGATGTAAAAAAAGGTGAGATTTTTGGATTTTTAGGGGCAAACGGTGCGGGCAAAACAACGGCTATGAAAATGCTGATTGGCATTTCAAAACCAAGTTCAGGAAACGCCCAAGTTGCTGGTTTTGATGTTTATAAAAACACGGATGCTATCAAAAAAAACATCGGCTATATGAGTCAAAAATTTGCCTTGTACGACGATTTAACAGTAAAAGAAAACATCACTTTTTTTGGTGGTATTTATGGTTTATCGCGGCAGCAAATCAAAGAGAAGACAAATCAGTTAATATTGGAATTGCAACTAGAAAGTGTTGCTAAAAATTTGGTTGGGTCTTTACCTTTGGGATGGAAGCAAAAGATAGCCTTCTCGGTAGCTTTATTGCACGAACCAAAAATAGTGTTTTTAGACGAACCAACCGGTGGTGTTGATCCAATTACACGCCGACAGTTTTGGGAAATGATTTATAAAACAGCACATAACGGAACAACCATTTTTGT
>JAVHOP010000064.1:30385-41819 GCA_036170135.1 Flavobacteriaceae bacterium
ATTATCAATAAAATAGCCGCTTCTAAATATTTTAGTGTCCAACAATTTATCGAAAATGAAGCGACTATCGAATCGGTTTTTAAAAAGGGTAAAATCAAAGCGGTTTTAATTTTTGAAAATAATTTCTCTAAAAACCTTATCAAAGAAAATGTAGCAAAAATCCAAATTATCACCGATGCAACCGACCCAAATACCGCGCAAACCATTACAAATTACACCAATGCAATCATTCAAAAATATCAGAAAGAACTCAATAATAACCTTGAAACACCTTACCAAATTATCACGCAAACACGTATGGTTTATAACCAAGAGTTAAAAAGTGTTTTTATGTTTGTGCCGGGTGTAATGACCATTATTTTAATGCTGGTATCGGCTATGATGACCTCAATTTCTATTACCCGCGAAAAAGAACTGGGAACCATGGAAATTTTATTGGTATCGCCTATAAGACCATTTTTAGTGATTATTGGTAAAGTAATACCTTATGTTTTCTTATCCATAATTAACGCAACCATCATTGTATTACTCAGTATTTTTATATTTGAAATGCCCGTTCAAGGAAATTTTTTTATGCTTGGCATAGAGAGTATTTTGTTTATTACCACCTCATTATCACTTGGAATTTTAATTTCGACCATATCAGAAACACAGCAAACCGCTATGATGATTTCGTTGATGGGATTGATGTTGCCAACCATTTTATTATCCGGATTTATTTTTCCCATAACCAGTATGCCAATGCCTTTACAAATTATAAGCAATATCATTCCCGCCAAATGGTTTTTAATTATTTTAAAAGGGATTATGCTTAAAGGTGTTGGATTTGTTTATCTATGGAAAGAAACCTTAATATTATTGTGTATGACATTGGCCTTTATAATATTAAGCATTAAAAAATATAAAATTAGATTGGAATAATGAAGCTTATTTTTTATATCATTCAGAAAGAATTTAGACAAATATTTAGAAATAAAGGGATGTTGCCTATTATTTTTATGATGCCGTTCATTCAGCTTATTATCTTGTCAAACGCCGCAACATTTGAGATAAAAAATATCAAGTTTTCATATATTGATAATAACCATACGCCCTACTCTAGGGCGCTTATTGATAAGTTTAAAGCATCATCCTACTTTAATATTGTCGCTAATTTTTCATCTGTAAAAGATGCTAATCTCGCCATGCAAAAAGGTGATATCGATGTCATTTTAGAAATTCCACGTCATTTTGAGCGTGATTTACAGAAGGAGCAAACGGTAAATCTTTCGGTAACTATTAACGCCATTGATGGCGCTGCTGCTGGAGTTGAAAATGTTTATATCACACAAATCATTCAGCAATTTAACCAACAAATAAAAGTTGAATTGATACAAAATAATCAAGTTTCAAAAAATCAGATAAATATTATCAGCATTCCTTCATTTTGGTATAATGAAACCTTAAATTATAAAACCTTTATGGTGCCTGGTATCTTGGTTTTATTGGTAACGATGGTAACGCTGTTTCTTTCGGGGATGAATATTGTTCGCGAAAAAGAAATTGGAACTTTAGAACAAATCAATGTAACCCCTATTAAAAAACACCAATTTATTATCGGAAAATTATTCCCTTTTTGGGTGCTGGGATTGTTATTGTTAACCATCGGATTGGGCATTGCCAAAGTCTTATTTAACGTTCCCATTCTCGGCAGCCTTTTGCTGATGTATTTTTATACCTCCATTTATATTTTGGTTATTTTAGGAATAGGACTCTTTATCTCAAATTTTACAAATACCCAACAGCAAGCGATGTTTATCGCGTGGTTTTTTATGGTCATTTTTATTTTGATGAGCGGTCTTTTTACACCCATTGAAAGTATGCCAATGTGGGCACAGCAATTAACCAATTTTAACCCCATTAAGTATTTTGTTCAGGTGATGCGTATGGTGATGCTAAAAGGAGCTGATTTTTTTGATATTTTACCTCAACTAACCAAAACACTGATTTTTGCAATTGTTATGAATGGTTTGGCGGTTTATAGTTATAGAAAAATAAATTAAGGTTGCGTATTACTGAACAATAAAATCAATTTTAAACTTAGCAAAACAATGTTAAGGGCAAAATAAAGTTGTATTTGTCTTTTACAAAAAGCCTATATTTGTTTGAATTTATAACTTATGAACTGGGAACAACTTCTTTCTTTAAAGCGCTTTGGCGATACCGAACCAAGATTGCGCAAAAATCAAGACGAAACGCGTTTGGGTTTTGAAGTCGATTACGATCGCATCGTTTTTTCAAATCCATTTAGAAGTCTGCAAGACAAAACACAAGTAGTACCTTTGTCAAAAACCGATTTTGTACACACCCGTTTAACGCATAGTTTAGAAGTCAGTGTTGTGGCGCGTTCTTTGGGTAGAATTGTTGGTAAATCCTTGCTAGAAAAGCATCCTCACTTAACCGAAGAAGGTTTTAAAGTCAACGATTTTGGTGCTATTGTTGCTGCCGCTGCGCTAGCTCACGATATTGGAAACCCACCTTTTGGTCATGCTGGCGAAAAAGCTATTGGCGACTATTTTAATTCCGGAAACGGCAAACCTTTTCAAGCACTTTTAACCGATAAAGAATGGCAAGATTTAATAGATTTTGAAGGTAATGCAAATGGATTTAAAATATTAACTCAAAATTCTGTTGGTAATATTGGCGGTTTAAGAATGTCGTATGCCACCTTGGGCGCTTTTATAAAATACCCAAAAGAGTCGCTCCCTAAAAAACCGTCAGCTCATGTTGCTGATAAAAAATATGGGGTCTTTCAGTCGGATGTTACTTTTTTTACCGAGTTAGCAAATCATCTGGGTTTAAATTACACCAATGGCAAAACCATAAAATTCAACCGTCACCCTTTGGCTTTTTTGGTTGAAGCTGCCGATGACATTTGTTATACCATTATTGATTTTGAAGACGGTATTAATCTCGGATTAATTGAAGAAGAATATGCCTTAGAATATCTTATCAATTTGGTAAGAGATAGCATAGACACAAAAAAATATTACGCCTTACCAAACAAAATTAGTCGCCTAAGTTATTTGCGCGCATTAGCTATTGGCGCTTTAATAAACGAGGCTGCACTTCAGTTTTTAGATAATGAATCGGCCATTTTAAAAGGCGATTTCAGCCACGCTTTATTAGATAAATGTAAATATGAAGCGCAAATAAACGACATTATCAAAATAAGTATCGCCAAGATTTACAAGAGCAAAGAGGTTTTAGAAAAAGAAATTTCGGGATATCGCGTTATTGCCGATTTATTAGATTGTTTTAGCAAGGCAGCTATCCATAAATTGGAAAAAACCGAAACCAATTATGATACTTTATTATTACAATTGGTTCCCGATTATTTTACTGAGAAAATCACTAATCCATATCAAACTCTGATTTCAATTTCTGGATTTGTTGCGAGTCTATCGGATAGTCAAGCACTTTTGTTGCACAAAAAAATAAAAGGTCAATTAATTTAAACTGATTTAATTAAGTTTTTAAAATCATTCAGTTAACTTTGTGAAAGTATTTATATGCTATAAATCAATTATAATGAACACAAAACTGACGATTCCTTCATTTATTTTAGCAGTCTTTATCATTGGTTTTATAAATTCAACCAATCATCAAAATCACAAATCTTTAATTCAACATCACGCCTATTTTTTGAATCACCATCCCATAAATAATATTTTAATTCTCTCAAGAAAAGAGCGCTCAAACCTTGGTATTCCGCCTAATAAATATTTAGAACGCGAATATCTCCTAGAAATGAATCCAATTTTAGGTCGCCCAACACCCGAAAAATTAGCTTTACTACAAGAAAATCAAAACAATAAATCTAAAGCTTCAAGAGTCCCCGGCGATGCCAGCGATAATAGTTGGACAGAACGCGGCCCAAATAATATTGGTGGCCGAACCCGCGCCTTATTATACGACCCAAACGACGCTACTCATAAACGTGTTTTTGCTGGCGGTGTTAGCGGCGGATTATGGGTAAATAATGATATTACCGATGCCAATAGTTCTTGGACACGTATTAGTGGTATAACAGAAAATATTTCAGTAACAGCCTTTACAGTAGACCCTAACAATACCAACAACATTTATGTTGCTACTGGCGAAACTTATGTAGGTGGCGATGTTACGGGTAATGGCATTTGGAAATCGGCTGATGGCGGCGTAAATTGGACACATGTTTTTGGTGGATCAACGGGTGCAACCACAACAAATTCTAGTGGTCAATTTCTCGTTGCAGGTCAATATAATGTCAATGATATCAAGGCATGGAATAACGGTGGGTCAACAGTTATATTTGCAGCTGTGGGGGCAAATTCTTTTCGATTTTCGGGTGTAAATGCTACTTTTATCAGTGGTTTTCAATACGGCTTTTATAGTTCTTCTAATAATGGCGCATCTTGGTCAAAAATCGGTATTTTTGAAACTAGTACCGGTAGTGCCATTCCTTACGAAATAAATGATATCGAAATTGCTGCCGATAATAGTATTTGGCTCGCAACCAAAAGCAATGTTTTTGGCACTGGTGGTGGCGTCATATTAACTTCAACAAACGGCGCTACATTTACTGTAAAGCATAGTATTACTAATGGAAAACGAACACAAATTGCCACATCTGCTAGCAATGCGGGTACCTTTTATGTGCTCGCCCAATTATCTACAGCTGGTACGCCAATTGCTTTTATTAAAACAACTAATGGTTTTACTTCAACAACTAATGTCTCTTTGCCAAACGATTCCGACAATAAGATTCCGGCTAACGATTTTACGAGAGCCCAGTCTTTTTACGATTTATTATTAGAGGTTGATCCAACTAATGACGCTATTGTATATGCTGGTGGCATTGATTTATTCCGATCAACTACTAGTGGAAGTTCTTGGACACAAATTACAAAATGGTCGAACAATAACAACTTAAATTCACTGACAATTCCCTTAGTTCACGCTGATTTTCACGCGTTAATTTTTAATCCCACAGATTCAAATAGCGCCATAATTGGCAATGACGGTGGCGTTTATTTCGCCAGTTCCCTTACAAATGCCACATCTTCTACAACAGCTATTCAGTCAAGAAATAAAAATTATAACATCACGCAGTTTTATTCTGGTGCTATCGGACAGAATACTTCTAACGAGTTGTTTTTGGGAGGCGCTCAAGATAATGGCTCTCTATTTTTAAACAATGCAACTGCTGGTATTAATGGGTTTACCGATATTTTTGGTGGCGATGGAGCTGCCGAATTTATCGATAAAGATGGGGCTTATATCATTGTGTCTTATACCAATAACACTTATAGTAAGTTTCCTTTGCCCTATACTGGCGCCGAAGTTGTGATTCAAAATGATGATACAACGGGCGAATTTATCAATCCAGCCGACTTAGATGATAATTTAGACATTTTATACGCCGATGGTACAGTAACCGCATCATCAACTTATCAAATTTCAAGATATTCGGCTTTAAATTCAAGTCCGGTTAGAACTAATTTAACTAATATGCTATTAACTGGAGAACCTACCACATTTAAAGTGTCCCCTTATACTACAACTTCGACTTTGCTTTTGGTTGGAACCGATAATGGAAAGTTGTTAAAAATAGCGAATGCAAATACCGCCTCGCAAACCTGGACTGACATTACAGGCGCCGGATTTGTAGGAAGCCTTTCGGCTATTGAGTTTGGCGCTAACGAAAATGAGATAATTGTCACTTTCCATAATTATGGTGTAACTAATGTTTGGTTTTCGTCAAATGGTGGCACAACTTGGTTTAATAAGGAAGGCGATTTACCCGATTTACCAGTAAAAGCAGTTTTGATGAATCCATTAAATAACGACGAAGTTATTTTAGGAACCGACTTGGGGATATGGCGTACTGCCAGCTTTAAAACCGCAAGTCCAAAGTGGGTGCAATCTCAAAATGGCATGCAAAATGCAAAAGTTACCAGCTTTGATTTGCGCCTTGTAGACAATACTGTTTTAGCGGCAACTTATGGCAGAGGTTTGTTTACCGGCAACTTTACTACCGGTACATTAGCAAACCCAAATTTCGAGCTTTCTAAAACGGCGTTCACGCTTTATCCAACAGTTTCTAAAGGGCAAATTTCTGTTAAGGCTAATCAAAATTTAGGTCAAACACAAATAAGTATTTACGATTTGAGGGGGCGCGAAGTTTACAAATCTCAGTTACTGTTAAATCAAGCTACAACTACGAGTTTAAATCTCAATTTAAAAAGTGGTCTTTATATTTTTAAAGCAAAGTCCGGCAATCAAATTTTCACTCAAAAAATCATCATAAAATAGTGCCTTTTTGATTATTTAATGCTGATTATTAAACTATTTTACTATTTTTGGTCATCACTTTAAAAGCAAAACTTATGTCCAAAAAATTACGCTTCGTCCTCATCTTATCAATTGTTTCAATTCCCTTATACTTTTTAATACTTAATCATCAAGACAAAACTGATAAATTGCGCAAGCAATACGCCGAATTTGTGGCTAATAGCCCTTATTCTAAAACTAAAGTTATCAAAAAAGCGGCGTTAAAAAAAATTCCAAAACGAGACCGTCCCGATTTAGCTTTTCAACAAGACTTTTTAAGAACTCTAGATCCTAATACCGGGCGCCCTGAGCCTTTGCGCTTATTAAAGGTTTTAAATAAAGACAATACAAAAGGAATTGTTTATAAAACAAATAGCACAATAAGCTGGGAGTCGAGAGGTCCGTTACAAGTTGGGGGTAGAACGCGTGCCTTGATGTTTGACCCAAATGATGCCACAGCAAAAAAAGTTTGGGCAGGTGGTGCTTCCGGAGGGATTTGGTTTAATAATGATATTACCGATTCGCTATCGGTTTGGCAACAATCTAATGAAAGTATGGCTAATTTTTCGATTAGTAGCATTACTTATGACCCCGTAAATACTCAAAATTTTTACATTGGTACCGGCGAAGGTTTTTTTAATGCCGATGCCGTTTACGGAGCCGGTATTTGGAAATCGGCTAATGGCGGAGCTACATGGAATAATTTAGCCTCGACTACGGCATTTGAATTTATTTATGATATGGTGGTGCGCAACGAAAGCGGCGTTGGTGTACTTTATGCCATTGTGCGCGATTTACAAGACAATGTCAATGGTACCGAAGTTTTGCGCTCTACAAATGGCGGCATTACTTTTACGCTTGCTAGCCATGAGCCTTTTAGAGATTTAGAATTAGGCCCTGATAATACCTTATGGGCAGGCGATTCTGTCGGTGGTATTTGGAAATCGTCAAATGGAACGACTTGGACAAAAGTTTATCAAGCCGGCGCTGGCACTGCTTCCGGAGGTCATACTGTAGCAACACCACGGCGTGTTGAATTAGCTATATCGCCTTCTAATGCAAATAATGTTTTTGCCTTAATTGCCGATGATTCCGCTTTAGGAGAAATTGTGATTTCTATGGATGCTGGTGTAAGTTGGACAGATGCCGGTGAGCCTTCAGATTCTGGCGATTCAACTGTTCCTACTACCGATTTTACTAGAGGACAAGCTTGGTATGATTTAATTGCTGCCGTTCACCCCACAAGAGATTTAGAACTTTATGTGGGTGGCGTTAATGCCTTTAAATTAAATGGCGCTTTAGAATTTAAAAAAATATCCTCTTGGCATTCTCAAGTAGATGCTACCGTGAGCTTTGCTCATGCCGACCATCATGCGTTTGCGTTTAGACCAGGTCATAATGAGGAAGCTATTATGGGAACAGATGGTGGTGTTTTTTACATACCAAACGTAGCAACTGTTGAAAATGTTACCAATGGAATTAAAATGAGAAATCGGGGTTATGTAGTAACTCAGTTTTATTCGACCGCCATAGATCCCGTAAACGCCAATGGCTTTTTAGCCGGCGCTCAAGATAATGGGACTTTGTATTTTAACGGTTCAGGTATTGACGATACGAGCGAATTTAGAGGTGGTGATGGTGGTTTTTGTTTTATAGACCAAACCTTCAAAGACGGTTCTGATGGCTTGTATTACATTGTGGCTACTACCGGTAATGAATACCGTTTACACGATTTTAGCACAACACCCGGAACCTTTTTTATTCCTTTAATAGACACTAGTGGAGGCTCTTTTATTAACGCTGCCGATTATGATGATGATAATAATATTCTGTATTCATACGAATCAAATTCTGCTGGAGTAAATACTACCATCACTAAGATTATTTTAGCTGCCGATGGCGCTAATCAAGGGACACAATCTGCAGGCACTGCTACTAGAGAAGATATTGTTATCGCCGAATTTGGATCAGAAGTGACACATATTCGCGTTTCACCATACAATGCCGCCAACCGAAATATATTTATAGGAACAGGCAACAGTCAAGTGGCACGTATGGCTGCTGATAAAACAATTTCCATGATAACGCCTCCAACATTGGTAGGCTCTGTATCGTGTATTGAAGTTGGCGCTAGTGATAATGAACTTTTAGTTACTGCTTCAAATTATGGCGTTGTAAGTGTTTTTTATACCAATGACGGTGGCGTAACATGGCTTGAAAAAGAAGGCGATTTACCAGATATGCCTGTCCGTTGGGCTCTGTTTAATCCGTTAAATAGAAATGAAGTTTTGTTAGCAACCGAGGTAGGCGTTTGGAAAACTTTGAATCTTAGTGCTAGCACCCCAAATTGGGAAAAAGCCAATACCGGAATGGGAAATGTCCGAGTTGATATGTTGCAATATCGCGCTTCCGATAATACTGTAGTTGCCGCTTCTCACGGTCGTGGTTTATTTACTTCTACCAATTTTACGCTTGGTGTTAAAGACAATTTTGTTGTAAAAGAAAACAATATTAAACTATTTCCAACGGTGTCAAATGGTTTAATTACCATTGCTTCTAGCATCAATGCACAAAATGCAAAACTTTTTGCTTATGACATTAGTGGAAAACAAGTGTTTAGCAAATCATTGAATTTGGTAAATGGCGGCGAACAAACACTTCAATTAAATGTAAAAAGAGGGGTTTATTTAATTTCAATTAAAACCGATTCCTTTAGTTCATCATATAAAATCATCATCAAATAAATGGTTTTAAATCATAAAAAAAGAGGTCAATGACCTCTTTTTTTATGCTAATTTTTCAGCTATTTTCTCAGTGATGGATTGATAATCGATGCCAATTTTTTCATAGAGTTGTGCAACTGTTCCGTGTGTTATAAATTCATCGGGAACACCCAAACGCGTAATATTGGCATTTTTAAAATGCGCTTTATTGGCGAATTCTAAAACGGCGCTTCCAAAACCACCGGCAAGCACGCCATCTTCAATGGTTATAATTTGTTTAAACGATTTAAAAACGGTGAGAAGTAAATCTGCGTCAAGCGGTTTTACAAAACGCATATCGTAATGGGCAACTTTTAATTGCGTTTTCAAGTCTAATTCCGCTAAGGCTTTAATAACCTCTAAACCAATAGTTCCAATACTTAAAATAGCCAAATCAGTTCCCTTTTTAAGACAAATGCCTTTGCCTATTTCCAACTTTTTAAAAGGTACTTTCCAATTTAAAATAGCACTGGTTCCTCTAGGATAACGAATGGCTAAAGGTTGATTTAATACGAACTGTGCCGTGTATAACATTTGGCGTAAATCTATCGCGTTAAGTGGTGCGAAAATAATGATATTGGGAATTAATCGGAGATAGGCTAAATCAAAAACGCCGTGATGAGTAGGACCGTCTTCGCCAACAATTCCGGCGCGGTCAATACAAAAAACAATGGGCAAGTTTTGGAGTGCCACATCGTGAATAATTTGGTCGTAAGCACGTTGTAAAAAAGTGGAATAAATGGCGCAGAATACCTTAAAACCTTGCGTGGCAAAACCAGCCGCTAAGGTTACTGCATGTTGCTCGGCTATACCGACATCAAAAGCCCTTTCGGGGATTTCTTTAATCATATATTTTAGCGAAGTACCCGTTGGCATAGCAGCGGTAATGCCGATAATTTTATCGTTTTGCTCAGCGAGTTCTAACAAAGTCAGTCCAAAAATATCTTGATATTTTGGAAGCTGATTGACGGCCACATTGATTTCGCGAATGCCAGTTGAACTGTCAAATTTTCCAGGGGCGTGATAGGTTATTTGGTCGTCTTCGGCATTTTTTAAGCCTTTTCCTTTGGTGGTAATAACGTGTAATAATTTAGGGCCTTCTACTAATTTTAAGGCTTTTAAAGTTTCTAAAAGTACCGGTAAATTATGTCCATCTATTGGTCCAAAATAGGAGAAGTTTAAGGCTTCAAAAATATTTTTTCCTTGAGGTGGAACGCCTTTTTTAATTTCGGTTAAATAGTTTTTTAAGGCTCCTACATTTGGGTCGATACCCATTTCATTATCGTTTAAAATCACCAATAAGTTTGCTTTACTAGCACCCGCTTGGTTTAAAGCTTCAAAAGCCATGCCGGCAGCAATACTGGCATCGCCAATTACAGCAATGTGTTGCCTCTTAAAATCACCTTTAAGTCGTGAAGCAATGGCCATTCCTAAAGCAGCCGAAATGGATGTGCCCGCATGACCCACGCCAAAAGTATCGTAAATACTTTCGCTGCGAAATGGAAATCCGCTAAGTCCACCCAGTTGCCTGTTGGTATGAAAGCGTTCGCGCCTTCCGGTCAAAATTTTATGACCGTAGGCTTGATGTCCAACGTCCCAAACTAACAAATCATCGGGTGTGTTAAACACATAATGAAGTGCAATGGTAAGCTCAACTACGCCCAAACTCGCGCCCAAATGACCTTCTTTTACTGCGACAATATCAATGATAAATTGGCGCAATTCCCTAGCCAATTCTGGTAGTTTGTCTTCTGGCAAAAGACGTAAATCTTTTGGAAAATTGATGGTTTTTAAAAGCGACGCATTCATATTGTAAAAGTACAATAATTATCATTTGAAATGGGGTGATTCAGGTCAATGCCTTATCTTTGTGAGATGCAAAATCCGTTTGACGACATATATTTTATGAAGCAAGCGCTTAAAGAAGCGCAACTGGCATTCGATAAAAATGAGATTCCTGTTGGCGCTGTTATTGTATGCCAAAATCAGATTATAGCGCGCTCACACAACCTCACTCAAACCTTGACCGATGTTACGGCGCATGCCGAAATGCAGGCTTTTACCTCAGCGACTTCGTATTTGGGAAGCAAATATTTAAAAAATTGTGTGCTTTACGTCACTTTAGAACCTTGTTGTATGTGTGCCGGTGCCAGTTTTTGGACTCAAATTGGCAAAATAGTTTATGGTGCATCCGATGACAATCGTGGATTTTTAAAACACAAAATACCACTTCATCCAAAAACGGAAGTCGTTTCGGGCATTTTAAAAACTGAATGCAGCAATTTGTTATTGCAGTTTTTTGACAAGCAGCGAAAACT
>JAVHOP010000065.1:0-2958 GCA_036170135.1 Flavobacteriaceae bacterium
AAAACTGACTGCCCACTGCCACTGAACACTGCCAACTTTTTTAAAGCTTCGCTTTAAGAACAGCAATCTCATCTCTAAATTTCGCCGCTTCAATAAAATCTAAAGATTTAGCCGCTGTTTCCATTTGTTTTCGCGCAAAGCGAATCCGTTTTTCAATCTCGGGTTTTGGGAGGTATTCCAAATCGGTTTCAGCGGCTTTTTGGTGGGCGGCATCGTAATGAAAAGAAGAGACAGCCGATTTGGATAAATCGTCCGAAATGGCTTTATTGATTTGTGTGGGCGTGATATTATTGGCGGTGTTGTAAGCAATTTGCTTGTCGCGACGACGGTTGGTTTCGTCTATGGTCAGTTGCATGCTGTTGGTAATTTTATCGGCATACAAAATAGCTCTTCCGTTAAGATGACGAGCAGCACGACCGATTGTCTGCGTTAACGACCGATGCGACCGTAAAAAACCTTCTTTATCGGCATCTAAAATGGCGACCAAAGAGACTTCGGGTAAATCTAATCCTTCGCGCAACAAATTCACGCCAATCAGTACATCAAACAATCCCAAGCGCAAATCGCGCATAATCTCAACGCGCTCTAAAGTATCCACATCTGAGTGGATGTAACGGCAACGCACTTGAATGCGGGTGAGATATTTTGCCAATTCTTCCGCCATTCGTTTGGTTAGCGTGGTCACCAACACGCGCTCGTCTTTTTCTACACGCAACTGAATTTCTTCTATCAAATCATCAATCTGATTTAGACTAGGGCGGATGTCAATCACAGGATCTAACAAGCCGGTAGGGCGGATGACTTGCTCTACAAACACGCCTTCGGTTTTTTGCAATTCGTAATCGGCCGGCGTGGCACTCACATAAATCACCTGATTCTGGATGGCTTCTAATTCTTCGAATTTTAGCGGACGGTTATCCATCGCCGCAGGCAATCTAAACCCATAAGCTACTAAATTCTCTTTACGTGAGCGGTCGCCGCCATACATGGCGTGGGTTTGCGGAATGGTCACGTGGCTTTCGTCAATCACCATCAAATAATCAGCAGGAAAATAATCGAGTAGGCAAAATGGGCGTGTTCCGGGTTTTCGACCATCCAAAAAGCGCGAATAATTTTCGATACCGGAGCAATAGCCCAATTCTTTAATCATCTCCAAATCGAATTCTGTGCGTTCTTGCAGGCGTTTGGCTTCAAGGTGTTTGCCGATTTCTTTAAAATAATTCACCTGTAACAACAACTCGTCTTGAATGTTTTTAATGGCGTCATTTAACACCTCTTGCGAGGTGACAAATAAATTGGCGGGATAAATATTGAGTTGTTTTAAGTTTTCGATATGGGTATTTTCGACGATATTGAAACTTTCAATTTCTTCAATCTCATCGCCAAAAAAATGCACGCGATAACCAAAATCGCCATACGAAGGATAAATGGTAATCACGTCTCCTTTTACTTTAAACGTGCCGCTTTTAACATCGGTTTCGGTACGTGCATATAAACTGGTAACCAATTGTTTTAAAAATTTGGTGCGGCTCAGTTTCTGATCGACTTCAATCGTGATGATGTTCTTTTTAAATTCAACCGGATTGCCAATACCATACAAACAACTGACGGATGCCACTACAATAATATCGCGACGTCCCGATAATAAAGCGGATGAAGCACTGATGCGCAAGCGTTCAATATCATCGTTGATAGATAAATCTTTTTCGATATAGGTGTTTGAAGACGGAATGTAGGCTTCGGGCTGATAATAATCATAATACGATACAAAATATTCCACCGCATTGCTTGGAAAAAAGGCTTTAAACTCGGCGTATAATTGGGCTGCCAATGTTTTGTTATGCGCCAAAACCAAGGTCGGTTTTTGGACTTGTGCAATGACATTTGCCACTGTAAACGTTTTGCCTGAGCCGGTAACACCCAATAAATTCTGGTATTTTTCGCCGTTATTTAGGGCCTTTACCAAAGCATTAATGGCTTCGGGCTGATCGCCGGTCGGTTTGAATTCGGATACAAGTTTAAATGCCATGGGACAAATTTACCGAATATTAGCATCAGATTAAAACAAAAAATAAAATAGCTTTGTTGGAATAAATCCTCATAAGAAGAGGTTTGTTTTAAGAAACTTTCTAATGAAAATCATTATGTTTGTCAAGATAAATTTATGTATTTGAAACCAATATATGACGCTTCAAAAAACTATACAAGCAAAGATCTTTTAAAGTCTTTTTATAAAACTTTAGGGCGGCTTTTTATATTTATTGCCATTGGTTTAGTGGTTGACAGTGTTTTTGTTACCTCTAAATTTTCACAGGGTCAATGGATTGCCAATGCAGCTATGGTTCTGATGTTTTACCGCGTTTTTTCTCACGGAACAAAAAGGTCTAAAGAGTTGATGATTTATGCGGTATTGATTGCCATTGTTGGCGAAAATTTACTGTCGTTGGGCTTAAATATGTACACTTATAGATTGGGTCGAGTTCCGATTTATGTGTTTTTTGGACATGCTATTATTTATATTATCGCTTTGTATTTTACACGACAAGCAGCTGTAAAAAAATACCGATCAATTTTAGAAAAAACGTTAATCATTTTTATAGCTGTTTATGCAACCGCTTTTTTGGTATTTGCCCATGATGTTTTTGGTTTTTTATTGAGTGTTTTGACCGTTTGGATTTTAAGTTACAGACCACGAGAGCGCTTGTTTTATTTAACGATGTATCTAGTCGTTGCTGTTTTAGAAGTCATCGGTACCACCTATAAATGTTGGTATTGGCCTGATATCGCTTTTAGAGTGATTCCCTTTTTAAAGAGCGCCAATCCGCCAAGCGGTATCAGTTTTTTTTATTTTTCTTTAGATTTGGGCTGTTTGTGGTTGTATAAACAGCGTCATCGTATCGCTTGGAAGCGGATGAAAATGATACGCCAAATAACAAACATAACCGCTAAAAATCAACA
>JAVHOP010000066.1:0-2942 GCA_036170135.1 Flavobacteriaceae bacterium
TGATTACAACAAAGCGCTCGATGCTAACAATAAAGCCTTAGATTATTTAAAAAAAATAGAACAAAAGGGCGTTTTATACGAAAGAAGCCTCAATAATATCGGTTTGGTTTACGAACAAAAAGGCGATTATAAAACGGCGGTTGTCAATTTTAATAATGCCCTTAAAAACGACAGCCTAAAATTTAAAAACCCCAATCTTTACGCGACATTAATCGATAATTTGGCTTATAATCAATTTAAAAGTGGCGATACCGTTCATGTGCTCAAGCAATTTAATACTGCTTTAAAAATTAGAGACAGTCTTGACTATTCTTCAGGTATTTTTAACAGCAAATTGCACATGGCAGAATTTTATTTTGCATATAAAGATACTACTCAAGCTATAAGTTACGCAAAAGAAGCTCTGAATTTAGCTACACAAGTCAATAATAACGGCGATGAATTAGACGCTTTAAAATTATTGTCAAAAATAGACACGCTACAAGCCGCAAACTATTTAAATACCTATATCGCTATAAAAGACAGTTTGTTAAAAAGCGAACGCACCTTGCAAAATAAATTTACGAGAATAGAATTTGAAACCGATACTTACATTAAAGAAACCGACCTTTTAACCAAACAACGCCTTTGGATAATCTTGATAAGTACTTTAACGCTTTCAATACTTTCTTTACTTTATATTGCTAAGCAACAACAGTCTCGTAAAAAAGAATTAGCCTTTGAAAAGCATCAGCAAAAAACTAATGAGCAAATTTACGGACTCATCATAGAAAAACAAGCCAAGCTAGAAGAAGGACAATTGAACGAGCGCCACCGCATTGCCGAAGAATTACACGATGGCGTTTTAGGAAAACTATTCGGAACCCGTATGAATCTTGGCTTTTTAAATTTAAAAGGCGATGCCGTAAACTTGCAAAAGTTTGATGCGAGCATTAACGAACTCCAAAATATTGAAAAAGAAATTAGAACAATTTCTCACGCGTTGAAAAATGATTTATTAACCGCTCAATCAAATTTTATGATTATTGTAGAAGACCTTATCAATAATCAAGAGGCAGTATTCGGATTTGAATGTAATCTCACCAGCGAAAAGACCATTGATTGGGCAACTTTAAACGATAACATAAAAATAAATTTGTATCGTATTATTCAGGAATCCCTACAAAATATCAACAAACATGCAAAGGCAACTAAAGTAGATGTTGACTTTAGTATTAATGATTCGAATCTAATACTTAAAATTCAAGATAATGGTTTGGGCTTTGATGTTAAAAAAACAAAGTCAGGTATTGGCTTAAAAAACATACGATCACGGGTAGAAAAAATCAAAGGAACCGTTACCATTAGTTCTATTATTAATAAAGGGACTACTATAATAATTTCAACTTCAATCGCTTAATTTCAATACACCACTACGCTTTTTCAAGTCTTTAGATTTAGAAACCTAATGATAAAATTGTATCTTTGAATTCCTTAAAAAGGAAAGGATAAGAGTTAACAATAACGAATTCCAATATTAAAAAGCAGATGTTAAATAAATATAACGTTTTACTTATTGACGACCATCCTTTAATAATGGAAGCTTATCAAAGTGCTTTGTTTTTTTTAAGTTCAATGAATGACGATATTGAATTTGAGATAAGTAGCGCTAACAATTGTGAGCTGGCTTTTGAAAAAATTAAATCGGCTTCTCATAAAAAAAATGGTTTAGATATTATTTTTTTAGATATGAGTTTGCCGCCGTCGGTAGAAAATAATATTTTTTCGGGTGAAGATTTGGGTCTTCTCATAAGAGAACTACTTCCTAAAACTAAAATTATTGTAATTACCGCTTTTAGTGATAATTTAAGAATTCAAAATATCCTTAAAAATATAAATCCGGAAGGGTTTTTAATAAAAAATGATTTAACCCCCAAAGAATTAGTCAATGCTATTCAAATTATCTTAACTAATAAATCATATTACAGCGAAACGGTTACGCAACTATTACGCAAACAAATTATTAGCAATATTGCTCTTGATAAAATTGACCGACAATTGCTTTACGAATTGTCTTTAGGCACCAGAATGAAAGAATTATCTAGTTTGTTGCCACTTTCTTTAGCTGGAATTGAAAAAAGAAAACAGCGCTTAATGGAGCTTTTTGAAATTGAATCTCGTGCTGATAGAGATTTAGTGATATCTGCCAGAGAAAAGGGATTTATCTAAATCTTTAACTTCTCACTGCCTCAAATAAACAATCAGCCATTAACAAGACTTCTTAAACCGAAATTTATTTTGATTTTTATATGAACTATTTTGCTTTTTTACCAAAATAATCATGTGCTTTTAGAGGTTATTTTGTATATTTTATTTCTAATATATTGTGATTAAAATATTTATCATCAATTAATGTTAATAATTTACCTAATTATTATCCCCGTAAACTTTATGGAAAATCCCTACTTTTTGTATGGGAAAATTAAGTTCAACATGTTTTTAATCATTTATTTTAGCATCAAAATAGCTACATTTAAGTAGAAAACTGATTTGTTTCTTTTACCATCCTGTTTTATTACAAAATAAACTGGTAAGAAAATCTGTCGGTTTTATTGAATTTTTAAATGTGACTTTTTTTAGATTAATTAAATGAAATGCATTGCAAATGCTGTAACTGAATAAAAATGATGAATTGCTCATATAACTTTTATATTAAAATCATTTTTATAAAAAAGTTATAATGAATGTAAAATCAAATAAAACTGAGAATCTATGGATGATTTACAACAGAAACAGCTGTTAAATAAAGGTATCGTTATAAATCGAACGTGGATATTTTTTGAGGAAGGTCAACAAAAAAGACCAAAATTTGAGATACAAGCAAAAGATTATAAAGATGCTTATAATTTAGCGCTTATACGTTACGGATTGCAAGTTAAAAATTTATATTACTGTATTAAATA
>JAVHOP010000067.1:0-12089 GCA_036170135.1 Flavobacteriaceae bacterium
AATAAAAAAAGGCGCATAATAGCGCCTTTTTGAAATTTTATAAATGTTTTATTTAATGTACAATCTTACCTTCTTCTAAAATTAAATCATATTTATATCCAGCGCCAAAATCTTTATTTAGGGTAACAACCGCTTTTATAGTAACAAAGTCGCCTTCGTTAACCATTTCGGTAGAGGTTACAACCAGGTCGTATGAATCGTAACTACCATCGGCAAGGTGTATCCAATTTTTACCCATAATACTTGCGTTTAATTTTTTGCAAGTGCCACTAATTTGTACTGTTTTTCCTTCATATTTTTTAGCATTCTTGACCAAATCAGCTATTTTTATGGAGCCTTTTACAGCCACTTGTTTTTGGTCGGTTTTTGAAGGATTTACATTTGCGGGTACTTCATGAGACTTATTTTGAAAATTTGGATTTGACGCGTGATTTGCCAATACTAAATCTGAAGAGACTAAATAAATTTTATCAAAAACCTTGTTAAACTCTTTACTTTCAAAATTTGTTTTAAGGAGTCCTCCCTTATAAAAGTAGGTTTCGCCAATGGTAATATCCATAATTCTAGTGGCAATCCAAAAAGGTTCAGCAGCCCCTTTTTCGGAAACATTAAGGTATAAATAGCGGTTGGTTTTTAAAATTTCGTTTACTTTGACTGTGTGTAAATCGTCATTAAACGAGGGTGTTGCTACCGATGAAGAATCTACCGATGACGTTGTTTCAGTTCCATTTAAAGGAGCATATTTGTTATCCTGCTCTTTTTTACATGAAGCTAAGTTTAGTAGGATAAAAAATATAATTGTTGTTAATTTAAAATTAGTACGCATAATTTGTTTTTTTCTTATTGTTATTAAATCGTTTTACTATTTGGGTATTTAATCTATAATTTTTTTCTAAATCGCTTTTTTGATATTCACCATCAATACTGAAACGCAAATTTCGATTAATATTTAGTGATAAATCAAGCCCAAAGTAATTTTCTTTTGTTTTTAAATTATTGCTATTATAGGTATAATCTACGGCTCTAAAGTAAAAATCGGCACTAACTTTATCCTTAAATAAAGTTCTTGAGTGCGAAAAGGATAAAATATTACTCACTAAATAGTTAGAAGTATTATTGTTATAATTTAAATTGAACGACCCGCCAATATTTGGGATTTGATAGAGGCTTAGATAAGCATTAATATTATCCGATTTATTTAGCTTATCACTTTGAAATCTCACACTATAACTAGCACCTGCATTGACATATTTAGCTGGTCTTGTATTTATTGTAAAACGCAAACCTTGTCGGGCAACATCATCGGCGAGCAAACGCTCAACTTCCGATTGGTAAGTTTCATAATATATGATACTTTTTCTAGAATCAAAAGATATAGCTGCGTCAACGGTTTTGCTAAATTTATATCGTGTTGAGGCATAAAAATTGGTAAGCCGGGCATTGCTGGCTTTAACACCATTAAATTTGTTAAAGATATCAACTTCAAAAGAAGAAAATAAATTCAGCTTGCTAAAAAGGGTGCTTGAATGTTGAAAATAGGAGTAACGTCTATCAACTTTTCCGCTATTTTGCTGTTCTATAATTCCAAAAGTAGTTTGAGAAACTAAATTAGGTGTATTTGTTAAGCGACCAACATACGCGCCATATTCAAGCAAATTTGAATTGAGACTGTAATCTGAAAGATCGGGTCTAAATCCGACAATAGCGCCCACGTAATTTTTGCCAAAATGTTTTTCTACTTGCAATCCATCAATGGCACCTATAGATGAGATGCTATTATTTATTTTTCGCCCAATGGCAATTGATAAAGTAGGACTTTCATCATAAGTCAGCGCAAGGCTATATACCTTAAACGGACTCTGATATTGAGTGTAACTATTAGATATGGTAAAAATATCTTTATTATAATTTAAATACGATTCAAAAGAGTATTTAGAATTATTGATGTGATCGGCATATAAATTAAACCTCGAGATAATTCTGTGACGGTTAGGCCTTGTATTATAGAGATTGCTATAACTTGCAACCGAAAACTTTCCCGAAATTCGTTCTAAATTTTTGATTGGTTCAACTTTATTATTGAGGGAATCAGATTTAATATTTATGGAATCGACTTGGGCTTTTATGGTCACGGCTTCAATAACTGGTTCTTGTTTTATTAAAAATTTAAAAATTACCTCATCGCCTTTTTTAACCTGACAGCCATTTAAAATGATGCTTACAACTGATTTTGAAGATTTATTTGTTACAATCAAGCAAGGCTTTTCTCCGTTTAAAAGACTTAGCGTATCGCTAACTTTTATATTATCAGTATTATCGAATTTTACAAAAACATTTTGAGTAGTAACAAAAGTTATCTCCCCTTTTAAAATTCCTTGAGTCTGTTGTCCAAATATTTTTGAACAAATCAAACCTAGAAAAACTACAAATACCAAACTATTTTTCATATCAATATAATTATTAACCCTTTCCGTCACGGTGACATCTATAACATTCACTACTAACAAAACTATAGCCGCTTACCTTTTTGTGATCACTATCAACACTAGCTTTATTACTGTGCTCATGGCAGGTAATACAACTAAAAGTAGATAGATTATTAGGCGTTGTATGACATTCATTACAACTAAAACCTGAATGCTTTCCTGATGTTATTGGAAAATATTGGGTGTGATTAAATGTAGATGGTGTCCAACCGGGGTTTGTAGTATGACATGATTTACAATCTGTTGAAAAACCAGTTGTTATATGGTTAGGATTGGTCGTATTATTATAGGTAGTTTGATGGCAACTTACGCAATTGGATGAGGTGTTTGTATAATTTCCGTTTTTATGACATTGTGTACAATCGGTAATGTTATGACCCAAAGTTAATGGGAAATTGGTATGGTTAAAAGTTGCAGGCGTCCAACCCGGATTTGTAGTATGACAAGCAATACAATCTGTTGGGAACCCTGATGCTACGTGATTAGGATTGGTCGTATTATTATAGGTAGTTTGATGACAACTCACACAATTTGGCGAAGTATTGGTAAAATTACCGCCGATATGACATTGCGTACAATCAGTAATATTATGACCCAATGTTAAAGGGAATGAATTATGGTTAAAAGTTGAAGGCGACCAACCAGGGTTTGTAGTATGACAAGCAATACAATCTGTTGGGAACCCTGATGCTACGTGATTAGGATTGGTCGTATTATTATAGGTAGTTTGATGACAACTCACACAATTTGGCGAAGTATTGGTAAAATTACCGCCGATATGACATTGCGTACAATCAGTAATATTATGACCCAATGTTAAAGGGAATGAATTATGGTTAAAAGTTGAAGGCGACCAACCAGGGTTTGTGTTATGACATGTTACGCAATCTGTCGGAAAACCAGCTACAACGTGATTAGGATTTGTAGTATTGTTATAAGTAGTTTGATGGCAGCTCACACAATTGGTAGGTTGATTTGCATAGACGGTTGTGGTATGGCAAGCATTACAATCACTGATATTATGACCTAAAGTCAATGGGAAATTTGAGTGATCGAATGTTGATGGAGACCAACCCGGATTAGTAGAATGACAAGTTACACAATCAGTTGAAAAACCAGCTGCCGTATGATTTGGATTGGTGGTATTATCAAAAGTTGGTTGATGACAACTCACACAATTTGGCGAAGTATTGGTAAAATTACCGCCGATATGACATTGTGTACAATCGGTAATATTATGACCCAATGTTAAAGGGAAGGAATTATGATTGAAAGTTGCAGGCGTCCAACCGGGGTTTGTGTTATGACATGTTACACAATCTGTTGGGAAACTAGCCGAAATATGATTAGGATTTGTAGTATTGTTATAAGTAGTTTGGTGACAGCTTACACAATCGGGTTTTGCATCAGCAAAATTATCAGTAATGTGACATTGTTTACAGTCGGGCAAATTATGACCTTGAGTTAAAGGGAAAAAATTATGGTTAAAGGTAGAAGGTGTCCAGCCGGGGCTCGTTGTATGACAAGAAGCACAATCTGTTGGAAAACCGTTAATTACGTGGCTAGGATTTGTAGTATTGTTAAAATTAGTTTGATGGCAACTCACACAATCATTTGGTGTATTTGAATAATTTGGTGTAGTTATGTGGCACGCATTGCAATCTTGAATATCGTGGCCTTTTGTTAACGGAAAGAAATTATGATCAAAAGTTGCCGGTTTCCAACCAGGTGTTGTGGTATGACAAACCTTACAATCGGTATTAAAAGCAGCATCAATATGTTTCGGATTGATCGTGTTGTCAAAGGTTGTTTGGTGGCAACTTACACAATCGGATTTTGCATCGGTAAAATTATTAGTGGTATGACACGCATTGCAATCGGGTAAATTATGACCTTGTGTCAATGGAAAAAAGTCATGATTAAAACTAGATGGGGTCCATTCCTTTAATTGTGGATTATGGCACTCAATACAATTCTTAGAATAATTTCCGGTAACATGATTAGGGCTTGTGGTATTGTTAAAAGTTTCTCTATGGCAGTTAATGCAATCGTTTCCAATACGATCAAATCTTAAATTTGTTTCAGACTTATGGCATTCAATACAATTTAGAGTTTTATGAGAACCAATTAACGGAAAGCCATTTTCTTCATGTAATTGAGGAATATTGGTAACGACCCATGATTTTGGTGTATGGCAGCGCGCACAGTCATTTCCAACCGTTGCGTTATGCAAATCGGTATGGCAAGAAGCACATTTACTAGAAGATTCATTAAAAATTAAGGTTTTATGACACTCGATGCAATCTGTTTTGGCGTGCGACTCTACAAGCGGAAACCCGGTTGAATTGTGATCGAAGCTAATTGCTTTCGAATCTATTTTCCAACTTTCAGAAGTATGACATTTTATACAATCAATTTTAAGGGCATCGCCGTGAGGTGATTGCGCCAATATTTGAGTAAACCCAAATAATACGAGTATTATCGATGACAGTCTATACATTGGTGTTTTGTTATTTTATAATTATAAGCTAGATTATCGGTGTTATTTGAAGGCTTATGACAGAGGATGCATGCAACTTTGGCATGACTACCATCTAATTTAAAGCCTGTAGTGTTATGATCAAATTTTTCGGGTAGCCAATTTTTCGAAGTATGGCACCTGGTGCAATCGGTTATCCCGTTAAGGGCGAATTGATTTTTGTGATTATCAATATGGCAGCTACTACATTTACTATCTAAGTTTATGAATTTTTGGACGGTTATTTTGCTTTTATCATCTAATTTAAAATGGCAACTTCGGCAATCAATTTCGAGATGTTTACCATCAAGTGGGAATTTTGTCAGCTTATGATTAAACTTTATAGTGCGCCATGCTTCGCTGGTGTGGCAAGTAGTACATGTTTTGTTAGGATAAAATTTAGCTTCGATAATATCTTTATGGATATCTTTATGGCACTCTGCACAAGTTGAACCTAAATTTTTAAAAGTCCATTGTTTTTCTTTTTCGCTAATATGACAAGCAAAACAAGGGGTTGCGCCGTGTGCCCCTTCGAGCGGGAATTTAGATTTTTGATGTTGCTCGGTTGTAAAAAGGGTATTGTCAAAACCTTGGTTTAACGAATGGCATTGTTTACAGTCGGGAGATAATCCATTTTTGATAAATTCTCCTTTATGATAATCGGTATGGCAATTTTTACAAGCCGAAAAATCAATTGCTTGTGTAAATTTTTCAGTTTTATGGCATTGTTTACAATCCACTTTCTGATGCTTGCCTTCAAGCGGATAATCGGTTGATTTATGATCGAAGAACTCTAAAGTTTTTGAGGAAATAAATTTTATTTCGTTGTGGCATTTAGCGCAATCAATACCCAATTTGCCTTGATGCTTATCTTCATGACATTTTACACAATTGTTTTCGTCAATGCCAATTTTATCTTGAAATATCAATTTTGGGTTGGTAGTTTTGGCGTGGCAACTAAAGCAATCCACTTTTAAATGGCTTCCTTTTAAAGTAAAATTGGTTGTATTATGATTGAATTTTCCGACACCTTTTAGAACTTTAAACGATTCTTCGGTATGACATTGCGTACAAGATGCTTTAATTCTTTCGCTATGCGGATTGGTGTGGCAAGCTTTACAATCGTTAAAAATAAGGTTGTTGAATTTTTGAAAATCTTTACCGTTTAAGGTGCTTTTTGCGTGACATTTAATACAATCAACGGCAAGGTGTTTACCTTTTAATTTAAAATCGGCTTTATTATGGTCAAATTTAATAGCAGGTTTAAATTTGTTGGTATCGTGGCAAGAAGCGCAATCATTTGAAGATAAGGTTTTTTGGTGATAATCGACGTGGCAAGAAGCACATTTGTTATCTAATCCTAAAAAGGTATGTGGTCTTTTTTTGATGTTGGCATCGGCAATAAAATTAGAAACGTGGCATTTTTTACAATCAGTTTCAGCGTGCTTGCCTTCTAATTTATAGCCAGTTAAATCGTGTTTGAATTTTTTTTCATCAAAACGAATCATATTGAATTTACGACCGTGGTGTTCATTATGACATTGAAAACAATCTTTTCCTTTAACATCAATACTGACATGATAGCCTCTTTTTTGCTTGATTAAAGCTTGAATATCTTTATGGCATTCTAGACATTTGTTATTGGTAACTTTGTTTCCTAAATCGTGGCATAACGTACAATTGCTCATCCCTTCAAATTTGGCATGAGCAGAAGTTAAATCGCCAGGTGATATTTGTCCGTAGTCATAAAAGCTACTTAATAGAAATAATAGGACAATATATTTAGAAAGCCAATGCATGATTATCAATGTTTTTTCATAATGTAACCAAATCGTTTTGAGATTTCGACACCTGCTTTTTGTAAAAATGCCGTTGGCAATTCGCCTCCAGCGAAAATGTAAACTAAATCGTTTTCGATTTTGGTTTCTAAATTAGTGTCAGAAGAATTCATCATAACCGAGGTTTCATTGATTGAAGTTAAATTACTGTTAAAAATAACTATAATTTTCTTATTTACAAGGGCTTCTTCGATATTTAATTTATTTTTAGGTTTTAACCTCGAAAACTTGTCACTTCTATATGAGAGGATCACCTTATTGGTATCTTTTAGCAATAGTGCCGTTTCTATAGCAGCATCGCCACCTCCTACAACAATAATATTTTTATTGTTGATGTGCTCGGGTTCTAAAAGTCGGTAAGCAACTTTGGCAGAATCTTCGCCGGGAATGTTTAATTTTCTTGGGCTTCCACGTCTTCCAATGGCTAGGAGTACGTTGTTACAGCTATATTCTTCACCAGTTTTAGTAACAATTTTAAAGGTGCCATCTTCTTTTGGAATGATATTTTCAACTTTGGTATTTTCTTTAATTTTTATTTGTTGTTCAGAGATAACTTTTTTCCAGAGGTCGAGCAATTCACTTTTTGAGGTATTAAAGAGCTTTACTTTTCCGTAAAGTGGTAAATCCATAGGAGCAGTCATTACAATTTTTGCTCTAGGGAAGGTAAATACGGTGCCTCCAAGCGAATCTTGTTCTAGGGTTAGCGAGGATAAACCGTATTTTTTAGCTGCTAAAGTTGCCGATATACCTGCAGGACCGGCTCCAATAATTATCACATCTATAACATTTGGTTTTGATAATTTTTTACTTTTAACGATGCTATCAATGGCTTGCTGACCTTGTTCAACACTGTTTTTAATTAGACCCATACCGCCCAGTTCTCCGGCAATATAAATCCCCTTCATATTGGTTTCAAAATTTTGGTTGATATGTGGCAAATCAATGCCTCTAGTTTCTGTGCCGATGCGGAGTGAAATAGCTTCGACAGGACAGGCATGAAAGCAAGCGCCGTGACCTACACAATGAGAGGTGTTAATAACGGTAGCTTTTCCGTTGACAATTCCCAAGATATCTTTCTCCGGACAATCGGAAATGCAGGCACCACTACCAATACAGGTATTCAAATCGATAAAGGGATGTAAGGAAACGGGTTCAAATAAACCTTCTTCTTTAGCAAGAGTAACTTTTTTTTCTGTCACTTTCGACTTCACCTTTTTTGATCTTAAGTAAAAAAAGATGGTAAATGTGCAGAGTATAAACAAAACCCCATAAACTACGATTTGTTCTATTAATACTTCACTCATCAGAAAATCCATTTATATCCAAAAGAAACTGTTACAGCTATATGGATGATTACTATTACGAGCATAATCAATGCAAAAGGCAAGTGAACAGCATGCCAATATTTAAGTAATTTTTGCATTAATTGCAAGCGAGCAATCTTACCCGAAAGCGCTCTTTCCTTTTTGACGATATTGATAATGCTTGCGCGTTCGGTTTTAGGTAAGTTGTTAGCTCTTAAAACTTTTCGCAAACTGCTTATTGTAAATTTATTTTCAACATTGGTTTGATTGTTAGTTAAACTCACAATCATGTCGATTATAGGGGCATCAAGTTTAAACTGATTAGTAAATAAATTAGCTAAATCAGTTTTCATGTTTTGTACTTCACCTAAACTTAATTCACGACCTTCAATAGTCCTTGGTATCTGAATGTAGATATAGCGTCCAACAACGCCACTTAAAACCACCGCTACCATACTCCAAAAGGCAACTGATACAATGCCTCCAAATTTAAAAGCAGTGTGAAATAGCACCATAATGGGACCCAAGATGCATAAAAAGATATGGAATTCTAATAGGTATTTTAATTTCAAATATCTTACCATAAAGTTGTAGCGTTTTCGGGCAATGTAAATGCTTACACCAAATAATATTAATAATGTGCCAATGATGCCCAAACCTTGTCCGTAAATACCGCTGGGTTTAAACCAATCGTAATGCGGATGATAAAAGCGTTCTTCGAGTGGTGTTATATAATAACTATAACCAGTATAAGATAAATAAATAGTTACGCCAATAACAATCAATGCCATTGTTGTAATGTAAGAAGTGTGAATGATGTTTTTCAATGATGTAATTTGGTTAAATGGTTATTTAATTTTAAAATGCTGCACAACAATAAAACAAGTTTTGACTCACTTACCCTACTATTAAGAATAAGTTTATTGCCAAATTAAATTTAAAGGTAAGGGTATTTTATTTATTGAGAAACAATTTTTATTGTAAAGTTTATTTTTTTCTTGATAAAATGGTTAAAATAAGGTGGAAAATCAAGTAAATAAGATTGAGAGTCGCGTATAATATTGTTTTAAGTAAGTCTAAACGCTGTTGTAAAAAACCGTCTAAATTTTAAAATTTGATAGATTTATCGATATTTACAATTCTTATAATATCAAAGGATTCGGGGTTAAAAACAATCAATCCATCGTTGAAATATTTTATGATACTTCCACTAAAATCACTGGTTATAAATATCAAGCTATTGTCTTTAAGTGCGTAAATACCCTCTTTAGTTGCTATATAAATGATATAATTTTTTAAATCGACGGTCATTGATTTAATGGTGTTCTCTTTTTGAAAGCCAGCTATTAAATTCATATTTTGGTCTTTTGGAGAAAATGAAAATACGCCACTCCCAATTGCTAAATAAATAGAATCTTTCATCTCGACAGCAGTTGTTATGGGTTTTGGTGACACCAAAAGTTGTTTGTATTTTCCGCCTTTTGCATACGCGTAAAGTCGGTATTGGTTATCATTTTTAATTTTATCGAATAAATACATCACATCCTTTCCTGAGGTAATTCCCATATTAGCAGAAGGTAATTGAACAATTTTATCAAGGGTTCCTTGCTCGTTCATAAAACACAATTCGTCATTTTTTACAGCCATAAAAAGGCCATCAGTTGCATAAGAAAAGGCATCAATAGCAGAATCGGTTTTATTTCCGAAAGTTGAGATTCCTCCCCAGCCCAACATATAGATATTATTGCCTGCAGCGATGGTTATATATTTGCTTGGAGAGACGTCAATGGTATTGATAAAGGGTTCTTTTTTTAGGGTATCTGGCAGTATTTTGCTGCTTAGCATAACTTCGTACCGCAATGAATCATTTTGTTGAGCCAATACGCTTTTTGTTAGTGAAAAGCATAAAATTGCTAGAAAATAAGTAATTAGTATTCTCATGAGATTTAATATTTTTTCAAGCCCACTTTCCATTCGTCAGACACGGGCGAATAAATATTGTAATTTTTAAGTAAATCTTGTCCGCCTGACTTCATTATAGCAAAATTTGTTTCTTTCATACCATCATCAAAAAAACCTTTTACGGCATCTTTACCTTGGTCAACATAAGAATTTAATGTTTGTTTACCTGTTTTAATTAGGGCGTTATTTGCAATCCGTTTGCCTAAATCTACTTTTCCGGTTTCTTCCATTCTAGAAATATCACCACTAGCAGCTGCTTTGGTAGCATCATTTAGGTAAGACATGGTTTCATCTTTAATATTAACCATAAACCGACCTGCCAATGCCGGAATTCTGCCAACGCCTCCAGGAAGTGTTTCAATTTTGTTAATAGCGTCATCTAAATAGTTATCGGCTTTGGTTTTTTGATACGAGCTGGGTTCTTCAAGTTGCGGGTTATTTGAATTTATTTGTGCCCATGAATTTTGATCCCAAGTAATACTGATACCTTTTTTGATTAGGTTTTGACGTTCGCGTTCTTCTTGAGTCATTGGCGCGCTGACATTTTTTATATTTTTAAAATTGATATTTGTACTACCGATGGGTTTATATATCGAATTTTGAGTGTCGGTTAAAAACTTATAGAGTTCCATCATTTTCTTATGTTTTGCAAGAATTAATGCCGCTTGAACGCGTTGTTGTTCTCCTGCAAATTGTGTTGTAAGTGTTGCTTGTTGGGTTTTAGCCTCTTGCACAATTTGATTTCCGCCATTATTAGAGCCAAAAATTGATGCCAATAAACCTTGTGCAACCGTTGATGCAATCATCATATTCATTTGAGCATTATAATTATAATTAGACGAGGTGCTTCCGCGATTAATATTTTGACCGGTGATACTTTCTAATTGACCTATGGCAGATTGGCTATAACTTTTCTGATTGCTGCATGTCAATGCAATTATCGATAAAACAAATAAATAGTTGATGCTATTGTTCATAATTACAAATTTTAATAG
Source organism: Flavobacteriaceae bacterium (assembly GCA_036170135.1). Classification (GTDB taxonomy): domain Bacteria; phylum Bacteroidota; class Bacteroidia; order Flavobacteriales; family Flavobacteriaceae; genus CG1-02-35-72. The sequence goes on from JAVHOP010000067.1 coordinate 11,104, forward strand.
TTGATTAATTTTGCAACATTATTTCCCAATCCTTTATTTTATCCTGCTCTTTTTTTGCATCAGCAGATGTTGGTTCTAATAGCAAATACTTTTTCATATTAGCAATTGCAGCATAATATTTATGAGTTTGAGCTGATAGTAAAGCCAGATTTAAATAGGCATCAGGATAGTTTGTTTGGTCTAAGTTAATGACTTTAAGATATAATTCAATAGCCTTGTAATAGTCAAAAAGCTGCGTAAAAGTATTGGCTTGTACAATATATTTTCGCTGTTCTTCAGAGATAGATGGTTTTTCTATTAGGGATCGATATTGAATGGCTTTAGATTCAAATTGAGCCATATCAAAGTAGGCGTTTTGTAGTTTAACCTGAATGAATTTCATATCATTCATTATTGAAGTTAGGGTGCTGTTATATGCCCAATTCATCGTTAAGGTGAGACCGCCAATTTTTAAATGACTCTCAATATTTATTGTGCCATTTGTAGCTCTACTTTCAGTTCTTAATAGTTTGATTCGATTATCAATAAAGTAAGTAAAATTGACATTTATGACTGGGAAAGGACTGTTTTTTTGTCCGTTAAAGTCGAATTCTATTCGGTCATCAAATACTAAAATTCCATTCGGAGTACCGATTTTCATTGATGTGTTATCATTTACATTTTCAACAATAAGTCCGATAAATTGTGAATTAAATTTCAAAAGGTCGGCTAAATGTTTTTTTGCATTTGTCAATTCAGCTGTGTTAAATTTAGAAATAGAATCTAAATCATTATTAGTGTCTTGGGCTTGCATTCTTACGAGTCCTAATAAAAGTCCAAAAGACAAGAGTATTATGATTCTAAATGTTTTCATAGTAGTTATTAGGTTACTATTTAATTTTAAGCTAGTTACCTATAATTCCTTCCCATTCATAGATTTTATCTTGGGCATTTCTAGCATCATCGGCTTCAGGCTCAAGAAGTAGATACTTTTTCATACATAAAAT
>JAVHOP010000067.1:12189-13712 GCA_036170135.1 Flavobacteriaceae bacterium
TCTATTAAAGAATCTCTCCGTTTATTAATTAACGGATATTGAATGTAATAAATATTATCGGCTAAGCTTTGTGCATCATTTAAATTGGCAAAAACAAAATTTACTAAAGACGGACAATAAACATAATGCCAAGCATTTTGATAAGTGTAAAAGAACATGGTGCTGTCAATTAATTTTGAAAAATAAAGCGTTAAGTCATTCTTCTTAGACTTGCCTTCAACTTCAATTCTATCGTCTAAAACCGAAATTAATTTGATGTCTTTTGCGTTGATTTCCCTTTTATTTTTAAAATCATAAAGCTGCCCGGCTCTTTTTAAAACTTCTGAAAGATTCGTTTTAACTTGGTCAAAACTCTGATTTTTAGTAGAAAGCCTTGGGTAATAAATAATTTGGTCACCTTGAACAAGTGGTAATCCGGCTTGAGCATTCAAATCGAAGGTGTCTGCAAAAAAAACAACTAACATGATTACCACAAAAAGAGGCAATATTTTGTCTTTTATGATTAGCATTATTTTTTGGATTTAATTAAAAAGCTTCAATATAATCTAAAACTTCCTTTTCAAGTGTTCCGGTTGAGGTACAATTTATTCTTGAACTAGATTTAAGCTGATAATCGGTACTCAATAAACCTTTAGCTTGATAAGAATTTACAGAGCATCCAAAAAATACATTAATGCTGATTTTAGTGGCGTTATCACTAACTTTTTTCAACAACACATTAAAATTTCCAGAATGATTTTCTAGGCTTGTATAACCTGAAAAAGAAGAACTTGTTCCGCCACAATCCATATATCGAGCTGCTTCGCCCATAGGAAGACTATACTCAGTAGAAATTAATCCGGAACTTTTATCTACATTTTTAATTGGTGTATTATGTGTAGCAAACCATTCAACAGTACTTTGCCAAACAGCATCATAAGGTTTGTTAATAATCCGTTCTTTTTCAATAACTCGTACCACTGGAACTGGTGTAAAACGTGCTGTTGTACTGCAGCTTATAGTTAAAAATATTATAAGACTGATGATAAAAATTTTGTTTTGAGTTTTCATTTTTGGTTGATTTTGAATTGTTTTGGTTAATTATTTTGGTTGAGTATTTGAAAGAAAATAAGTAATGTAGAAGAAACTGCAGAAACAAAATTTTTAATTTGGATAGAAATGCAGAATCCACTCTTGTTTGTTTGCAATTTTGAGGTTAAACACATTTTAAAATATCTTTAAACACATAAAACAAACTCATTTAAATAAAAAAGAAATTGGGATATCAATCTTTATCTAAGAATTAAAATTTCTACAGCAAGATAAGCGCTCTTTTTTATTTGAAAGAAACTCCTCAAATATAATTATATTATAACTAATATAAAATAATAATAAGAATTTTTTTTAGTGATTTAGCATAAGCATAGAAAATAAACAAGCTATTTTAACGGATAAATAAATTTTGGTAGGCTCCGAATTTTTGAAAACAAAAAAAGACCTACAATTTCTTGTAAGTCTTCTTTTTAGCTCCTTCCCGAATCACT
>JAVHOP010000068.1:0-2577 GCA_036170135.1 Flavobacteriaceae bacterium
GCTGTATATTTAGATAAATCAAAGTTGCCCAATTCATTGGCATCTAACTTTGAAATGGGTATTTTATAATGCGTATCAAAGGTGTGCCAAATTTCGCCGGCATCAGCACTTGCAATACCTTCGCCAACTAAAACAGCGACGTTTAAAGCTTTTAAAGGTTCGAAATTAGGACTACCTAAATAAATTCCTTCGGTTAAACCTGTTCCTAAAGAAGTAATATTAACACCAGTTTCTTCGGCTATTTGTGCCATTAAAACAGCCATTTCTTGTTTGTTCAAATCCTGATTCTGAACCGGAATCATAATAGTGCCATAATCGTAAAAATGCCCTTCAACACTAAAAGGTTTTAGTGCTACTTTAGCGCGTAATCCCTTTTTTAAAATGGCTTGTAAGGCCGCAGGTGCATAAAAATTATGCCATTCAAATACATAAGCATATTGACTTTGATTGCTCAATTTGCCTTTGGCAAATTTCATATTTGTAATTTGTTCGCCTAGATTATCAGTAAGGTTTAAATAAGCATAATCTAGATTAAAGGCGAGTGGGAGCGTCCATGCTGATATGTCATAGAATAAGCTATCTGCAAATTGTGTTCGCTTTTCAAACATGGCATTGATCATTCGCACATTTTTTTGTTCAAGCGGAATAATGATACTATTTTCTTTGTTAAAATGTTTGCCAGCAACATCCATATCGTTTTTAAGCGCATGGTAAGTGATATGTTGACGTTCTAGCATTTTAGCAAACTGATAGCCTGTTCCCTTGTCTTTTAAAGAGCCAATTACAATAGCTTTTTGTTTGTTTGCTTTTGCCTCTTTTTGAGCATCTATATAAAAGTTACGTTGGTAATTAAGGAGGTCTATTCGCAAGTTCAAATCGGCTTCCATAGTAGAAAGTGCCGTAGTAACATGGTTTCTAATGGTAAATGGAAATGTTAAAATACCATTGACACTTTCTTGTGCATGACCTCGTGAACTCGCCTGTTCAAATAAAATACCGATACCGCCATTAATATCGGGGTAGGTGGAGCCTTTACCATAATAAAAGTCATCAAAACTTTCTTCACTGTAATATAAAGAGCCAATTTTATCCATGGCTTTGGCGTGATAGGTGGCAATTTTTTTAGTGAGGTCTTGATTCATCTTTGGCGTTAATGGGTGTGTACGACTTTGAATTCCCGGTTGAAAAAAGTAAGTGCCATCGGTTTGCATTTCGTGATGGTCAGTTAAAACGTTAGGAAACCAGTTTTGAAAAGTTTCAATTCGCGCTTTTGATTCTGGTAATTGTGTTACCAACCAGTCGCGATTCATGTCAAACCAATAGTGGTTACTTCTACCTCCTGGCCATGATTCATTGAATTCACGGTCGTTGTTGTCTGTAACTAAATTATCACTTTTATGCATATTTGCCCATGTAGAAAAGCGTTGTAAGCCATCTGGATTTAAAGATGGGTCAAACAAAATAATAGTATGATCTAATAAATTATTGATATAATCACCTTCGGCAGCAGCCAAATAATAGGCAATTAGAAGTCCTGCATTTGCACCACTCGGTTCATTCCCGTGAATGGAATAGCCTTGATAAGCAACTAATGGCATAGTGCTAACATCGAGTTTTGAAGATGTACCGGCATCGGTAAGCTTAAGGTGCTCGGCTTTTAATTGCGCCAAATTTTGATGATTTTTTGGTGATGTAATTGTCAAGAGTAAAAGGGGGCGTCCTTCGTAAGTTGTACCGCGATTTTCAATTGTAATCCGGTCTGAACTTTGAGCGAGCGCATACATATAACTTACTAATTTATCGTGGCTTACATGCCAATTACCAACCTGAAAGCCGATAATACTTTCGGGAGTTGGAATGGCTTTATTGTAGGTGATATCGTTTGGCAAATAATACGATAAATCAACTTTTTCTTGGGCGAAGTTTTGTAGTGATACCCATACAAAAATAAATGTGAAAATTTTTTTCATGAAGTTTGGTTTGAGTTGTTAATGTTGAAAAGTAAAGGTATAAAAAAACCGCCACCAAATAGGAGAGCGGTTAAAAGTTAAAATGTTAAATAAATATTAAATGTCTTCAAAATTGATGTTGGTAAAACTTTCAGATGAAGGGTTTTCTTTTTGAATATTTTCTGAATCAGCTTCAACATCACTTGGTTTTTTATAATCTTTTTGATGACGTTCAGAAATAACTTCTTCGCCTTTATGGTTGACGATATATGAAGTTGCCTCGTTTAGCATCTGATTAAACTCTTGAAAGTCTTCTTTGTACAAATAAATTTTATGTTTTTTGTAGTGAAAAGAACCATCATCATGTGTGAATTTTTTACTTTCGGTAATGGTTAAATAAAAATCATCGGCTTTTGTAGCGCGTACATCAAAAAAATAAGTGCGTCTTCCGGCACGTAAAACTTGTGAAAAAATTTCTTCTTGTTCAGTATAATCATTTTCGGTCATAAAATCTCTCTTTTAATTATTGTTATAGACTAAGCAAATCTAACAAAATAAATAAATTATGCAAGGTTTATTTTTGTAAAAAAACAAGTTTTATATTTTGACAAAAGTTATTAAACGATAA
>JAVHOP010000068.1:2677-41417 GCA_036170135.1 Flavobacteriaceae bacterium
ACCAATGGCGACATTAATATCCGTACAAAGAGGGTCATTAAAATAATGATAATTCCAAAACTGCCAATGTATCCCTTTAAAAAATTAAAGAAGTTTATAAATAGATATTTGTTTATCCAACCAAAAATTCCCCATCCTAAATTTACAATATGTTCTAAACCTCTATCCTTATATGAACTTAAAATATTATAATCGGTTGGACCGAAATACCATTTTAAATCATAATTTAAATGGTTGTTTTTAAAGGCTAATGGTATTTTTGCGGTCATCGTTTTGGTAAAAACCGTGTCTATATCTTCATCATTCACCAAATTATCAGAGATTATTTGTGCGCTAGGTAATGGCTTATCGGATACCAAAACCGAAGTAAAAAATTGTTGCTTAAAGCCTATCCAATTGACATTTGTCAGTGCTTTTTGTTTGTCTTTTGCGCCGGCATTTAAATAATCGTATTCGCCACTGTCAAAAGCGTATTGCAAGGTCGTGTATTGATTTTCGTATTTAACACTTTTTTCTTGTCGGATGGTTTTTAACTGCCAATTTAAATCGATTGTTTTTTCAGTGTTTAAGGCAGTTTCGAGACCTTCACTAGAAATGCTAAAGTTTAGCATATAATCGTCTTTAAGCAACTCGTAGCGGTACTCTAAATAAGTGGTTTCCGAAGTTTTAAGCTTCATAGAAAGTACAGTTTTATCGCCTTGAGTGTTTAAAGTAGGTTCAAAATAAAAATCTTTGGTATTTAAATTCCGGTGATCGGAGGTTGTAAAATCTAAGTTAAATTGGGCGTTATTATTTTTAACCAGATACACAGGTTTGTTGTTGTAATCGGTGTATTTTTTTAACTGAATCTCAGTAATTTGTCCGCCTTTATTAGAAACCTTTATTTTTAATAAGTCATTTTCTAAAACACTTTCATTATCAACAGCACTCGGTAAACTTGCAGAATAACCAAAAGCACCTAGCAGACTCTTAGCTTCAGCTAAACCCGTAGAGTCTTGCTTAAAAGTATCTATTTTAAGAGGTGCTTTATTGGTTTTAACCTGTTCTGTTTTTTTAATATTAGCAATAGAATCTTGAAATTTTGTTTGTTGTAATTTTTCGGCTTCAGTAGGCTGATTGGACCACATCCACCAAAGCATTATGGCACCTAATAATACAAAACCTATTAGTGAATTTAGATCGAATTTTTTTTCTTCCATAAAGTTATAATTGAGGCTCGATAAAAGATAACAAAGCCAAGATTTAAAAAACGCACAAATGTACTAAAATTTGTCAATAACTTTTATTGTAAGCTTCTAAAGTTGGTCGTATTTTTACCCGCTTTAAATTACCATTGTGAAGACTTACCTTAACGATTTGAACGACGCACAAAAAGAAGCTGTCTTGCAAAAAGATGGCGCTATGATTATTGTTGCGGGAGCAGGTTCTGGCAAAACCCGAGTTTTAACCTATCGCATCGCCTATTTAATGCAACAAGGTGTTGATCCGTTTAATATTTTATCGTTAACTTTTACAAATAAAGCGGCGCGTGAAATGAAGCTTAGAATCGCTAAAATTGTAGGCGAAGGCGAAGCTAAAAACCTGTGGATGGGAACTTTTCATGCGGTGTTCGCGCGTATTCTAAGAGCTGAAGCCGATAAGTTAGGTTTCCCTTCAAATTTTACCATTTACGATACACAAGATTCTGTAAAATTATTGGGAAGTATTATTAACGAGATGAAACTTGATTCTGATAGATACAAAGCAAAACAGGTTTTAGGCAGAATTTCTCAATTTAAAAATAGCCTGATTACAGTTAAGGCTTATGATAATAATTCAGATTTACAAGAAGCCGATAAACAAGCAAGCCGACCTGAAATGGGCGCAATCTACCGGAATTATGTAGAAAGATGTTTTAAATCTGGTGTAATGGATTTTGATGATTTACTCTTAAGAACCAACGAATTATTATCACTTTTCCCTGAGGTTTTAGCAAAATACCAAGATAAGTTTAGATATATCCTGGTCGATGAATACCAAGACACCAATCACTCACAATATTTAATTGTAAAAGCGTTGTCAAATCGTTTTCAAAATATTTGTGTTGTGGGTGACGATTCGCAAAGTATTTATGCCTTTAGAGGTGCCAATATCAATAATATTTTAAATTTTCAAAAAGATTTTGATGAAGTTAAAATCTTTAAATTAGAACAAAATTACCGCTCTACCAATAATATTGTTCAGGCTGCAAATAGTGTTATTGCTAATAACCGCTCAAAAATTGACAAAGATATTTGGACCCAAAATGAAGCTGGAGAGAAGGTTAAAATCATGCATACTTTTACCGATGGTGAAGAAGGTCGGTTTGTTGCCGATACCATTTTTGACACGATGATGCAACAACAAGCAAAACAAACTGATTTTGCTGTTTTGTATCGCACCAATGCTCAATCTAGAGCCATAGAAGATGCTTTGCGCAAAAAGGATATTAATTACCGAATTTATGGTGGTTTATCGTTTTATCAACGCAAAGAAATTAAAGATGTTTTAGCTTATTTGCGATTGCTGATTAATCCAAAAGATGAAGAAGCCTTAAAACGTGTTATTAATTATCCGGCAAGAGGCATCGGGCAAACCACTATTGAAAAGTTAGTAGTTATTGCCAATCAATATAATAGGTCTATTTATACCATTTTAGAAAACTTAGATAAAGTAGATTTAGGTTTTAATTTGGGTTTAAAAACCAAGTTGCAAAACTTTGTAACAATGATGCAGAGTTTTCAAATATTTTCTCAAGATCACAATGCTTATGAAACGGCAGAACACGTTATTAAACAAGTCCATTTGTTGGCTGATTTAGATAAAGATAGCACACCCGAAGGTATCAGCCGTATTGAAAATATTCAAGAATTACTCAATGGGATTAGGGATTTTATCGATAAACAAACTGAAGTAGGTTTAGATATGTCGCTCACAACTTTTCTAGAAGATGTCGCTTTGGCAACCGATTTGGATAATGAAAAAGAGAGCGATAAAGAAAGTGTTTCGTTGATGACCATTCACATGGCTAAAGGTTTAGAATTTAAGTATGTTTTTATAGTTGGATTAGAAGAAAATCTCTTTCCTTCGGCGATGAGCATGAATACCAGAACCGAATTAGAAGAAGAACGCCGATTGTTTTATGTGGCACTAACTCGTGCCGAAAAGGTTGCCTATATTTCATTGGCACAAACCCGTTTTAGATGGGGAAAATTAGTTGATGCAGAGCCGAGTAGGTTTATAAAGGAGTTGGATGAAAAGTATATTGATTATATAAAACCATTTCCATCCGAAAGAAATAGTGGCAATTTATTTGATGATTTTGAAAAGCCATCTATTCAAAATTCATGGCAAAATCCGAATAAAACATTTAAATATAAAAAACCAGAAAAGCTAGAGACACCTCAAATTGTGAATGTTGTTCCAAAAAACTTAAAGAAAATTCAAGAAGGGACTACCGATTCAAACAGCTTGTTTGATATTAAATTAAAGATTGGTAATATTGTAGAACATGCTCGCTTTGGCAAAGGCACTGTGACAAATCTTGAAGGTATTGGTGCTAATACCAAGGCAGAAATTAAGTTTGAAAATCTCGAAATAAAAAACTTGCTTTTAAAATTTGCTAAACTTAAAATAATTGGCTAAGACAACCGTTGTAAAGCTTAAATAAAAGTGCTAATTTGCAAGCCTTTAAAAAAGGCGTTTTTATTAAAAAAATTAACCTCCAAATATGGTAAACAATTTAGAATATAACTCAGAACGATCACATTTAATCATACCAGAATTCGGAAGACATCTTCAAAAATTGGTCGACCATTGTGTGTCTATAGCCGATAAAGATGAGCGCCAGACAATGGCAAATGCTATTATCAGCGTTATGGGAAATTTACAGCCCCATTTAAGAGATGTCCCCGATTTTACTCATAAATTATGGGATCAACTTTTTATCATGTCTGATTTTAAATTAGTTGTCAATTCACCTTATCAACAACCTTCGCGAGAATTATTTGATAAAAAACCAGAACCTTTGGCTTATCCAAAAGCAGTTTCAAAATATCGATTTTATGGCAATAATATTCAGATTATGATTGACACGGCGCTAACTTGGGAAGAAGGTGATTTAAAAGAATCACTCATCTATACTATTGCCAATCACATGAAAAAATGTTATCTAAATTGGAATAAGGATACGGTTGATGATGCGGTAATTTTTAAACATTTAAAAGAATTATCAAAAGGCAAAATAGATTTAACCTCAGAGGATGAAATACTTTCAGATACTTCAAAGCTTTTGCGCAAAACAGTATCTGTTTCTAATAACAATAGGAATAATAACAAAAATTTTAAAAAGTCCCTTTTTAAAAAACGACAATAACATATGGCTACTTTTCAAATAGAAGGAGGGCATAAATTACAAGGTGAAATAACACCACAAGGCGCAAAAAACGAGGCGTTACAAGTACTTTGTGCAGTATTATTGACATCCGAAAAAGTTACTATCCATAATATTCCAAATATTAGAGACGTTAATAAGCTTTTAGAAATTCTTAAAAACCTTGGCGTTAAAATAAATAAAATCGGATTAAATAGTTTTATTTTTGAGGCTGATGTTATTGATTTAAATTACATATCATCTGATGCTTTTAAATCCGAAGGTGGTGGTTTGCGTGGTTCAATTATGATTGTTGGACCGCTATTAACGCGCTTTGGAAAAGGTTATATCCCGAGACCAGGAGGTGATAAAATTGGACGCCGACGGCTAGATACCCATTTTGATGGTTTTATAAAACTAGGTGCAAAATTCAGATTTAACGAAGCAGAATCTTTTTATGGCGTTGAAGCAGAATCACTTCGAGGTAATGATATTTTGCTAGATGAAGCATCTGTTACCGGGACAGCCAATATTATCATGGCAGCTGTTTTAGCTAAAGGCACAACCAATATTTACAATGCCGCTTGCGAACCTTATATTCAACAACTTTGTAAAATGTTGGTAAGCATGGGCTCTAAAATTGAAGGGATAGGTTCAAATAAATTAAATATTATAGGCGTAAAATCTTTAGGTGGTTGTACGCATACGATATTGCCAGATATGATTGAAATAGGCAGTTGGATTGGGATGGCAGCTATGACAAAATCGGCTTTAACTATAAAAAATGTAAGCTGGAAAAATTTGGGACTCATTCCTAGAGTTTTTGAAAAAATGGGAATTAAACTCAAAAAAGTTGGCGATGATATTTTTATTGCTGCTCAAAACCATTACCGCATTCAAAATGATATTGACGGTTCTATTTTAACCATTGCCGATGCTCCTTGGCCAGGTTTTACGCCAGATTTATTGAGTATTGTTCTAGTGGTTGCTACCCAAGCCGATGGCAGCGTACTCATCCATCAAAAAATGTTTGAAAGTCGTTTATTTTTTGTCGATAAATTAATAGATATGGGTGCCAAAGTTATTTTATGTGATCCACACAGAGCAACTGTAATTGGTATGAATCACAAATCGCAATTAAAGGCCACAACCATGTCTTCACCTGATATTAGAGCGGGTATTGCCTTATTAATTGCGGCATTATCAGCCGATGGTGTAAGCACTATTCACAATATTGAACAAATTGACCGCGGATATGAAGCCATAGACGAACGTTTAAGAGCAATTGGCGCAAAAATTACGCGTCTTGATTAGTTGTAATTCCGCTTATAAATTAAATCAGATTTAAAAAAATTGTGACAAATTGACACGATTAGAAAATTGGCAATAAAATTGCTTATCTAAAACATAATCATATTGAAAAACAGAAGATGAATAAAGTAGATAAATTAAAAGAACAAAAAAAAGAGACTCCAAAGGAGACAAAGGCTACAAAAAAATCAACGGAAAATGAACTTAAAGAAAGCTTACAACAAGAAAAAGATAAATTTTTAAGATTGTTTGCTGAGTTTGAAAATTATAAAAAACGAACCACTAAAGAACGCATCGAACTATATGGTACCGCCAATCAAGAATTGATGACAGCATTGATTCCAGTTTTGGATGATTTTGATAGAGGCATAAAAGAGATTGGAAAATCGGGTGATAAACATAATTTAGAAGGTGTGCTCTTAATTTATAACAAATGTAAGAACACCCTTGAACAAAGAGGTTTGAAACGAATAGAAATTAAACAAGGAGATAATTTTGACGTCGATTTTCAAGAAGCCATCACACAAATTCCAGCACCTTCGGTTGAATTAAAAGGGAAAGTAATAGACGTTATTGAACAGGGTTACAAATTAAACGAAAAAGTAATAAGATACGCAAAAGTGGTTATTGGTCAATAATCCAAACCAATAAAAATTATTTATGAAAAAAGATTATTACGAAGTTCTAGGAATCTCTAGAAGTGCAGATGCTCAAGAAATTAAAAAAGCTTATCGCAAAAAAGCGATTCAATATCATCCTGATAAAAATCCCGGAAATTCAAGTGCCGAAGCTAAGTTTAAAGAGGCAGCCGAAGCTTATGAAATATTGAGCAATGCCGATAAGAAAGCCCGTTATGATCAATACGGACACCAAGCTTTTGAAGGCAATGGTGGTTTTAACGGTGGCAGTATGAATATGGAAGATATCTTTAGTCATTTTGGAGATATTTTTGGTGGTGCTTTTGGTGGTGGTGGCGGATTTTCAAGCGGTTTTGGTGGCAGCAGTCGTACCGCTAGAATAAAAGGTAGTAATTTGAGGATTCGTGTAAAATTGACACTTGAAGAAATTATAAATGGCGTCGAAAAGAAGGTTAAAGTACGTCGTATGGTGCAAGCGCCAGGTGCAAAATATAAAACCTGCACCACCTGTCACGGCAGTGGTCAAGTTTCTAGAATTACAAACACTATTTTGGGGCGCATGCAAACTTCGGCTACTTGTAGTTCTTGTGGAGGTGCTGGTCAGATTTTAGATAAAAAACCAGAGGGAGCAGATGCTAACGGTATGGTAATTAATGAAGATACCGTAAGTGTAAGTATTCCGGCAGGTGTTACCGATGGCGTTCAACTTAAAGTTGCAGGAAAAGGAAACGCGGCACCAGGGAATGGTATTGCTGGCGATATGTTGGTGGTTATCGAAGAAATTCCACATAGCATCTTAAAACGAGAAGGGCTTAATTTACATGTCGATTATTACATCAGCATTAGCGAAGCAGTTTTAGGAACATCAAAAGAGATTGATACCTTGTCAGGAATTGTTCGAATTAAAATAGATCCAGGAACACAATCGGGTAGGATTTTACGCTTGCGCGGAAAAGGAATTCCGAGTATTGAAAGCTACCAAAAAGGTGATTTATTGATTCACGTTAATGTATGGACTCCTAAGACATTGAATAAAGAACAACGCAAATTTTTTGAATCAATGGCTGATGATGAAAATTTTATTCCTAACCCTTCAGAAAGTGATAAGTCGTTTTTTGAGAAGGTAAAAGACATGTTTTCTTAATCGGGGATTCTAAAAAAGCTAAACATACTGCCACCGTATTTTTTTGAATACGTAAAATTTGGTAAATCCGATAAATCAGTTGCTTTTGAATGCTCAATAACAAGTAAACCTTCTTCTTGCAAAAGTTGGCGGTTAAAAACCGTAGTTACAATCTGTTCAAATTGCTCATCTGTAAAGCTATAAGGCGGATCACTAAAAATGACATCAAACTTCTGATTGGTTTTATCGAGGAATTTGTACAAATCACTTTTAAAAGTATCGATTTTAAAATCAAATTCTTTAGCAACGCTATTTATAAACTTTATTGTGCTAATTTGCTCATCAACACTGGTGATGTTAGTAGTGCCTCTTGAGGCAAATTCAAAACTAATACTGCCAATACCACAGCACAAATCTAAAACCGAAATATTTTGAAAGTAAAACTGATTATTTAAAATATTAAATAGGGCTTCTTTAGCAAAATCTGTTGTGGGACGGATACTGTCATTTTTTGGGGCTGTTATACGCCTTCCCTTATATTTTCCTGAAATTATTCGCATTATAGTTGGTGTAAAAGGCTGTAAAATTGTCGTTTTTGTAAATCAGATAATGCAAACATTGGCTTATAATTTAGCTCGTAATCATAAAGTTTTACATTTTTAACATATTGATAAGCCATTGTAAAAAGTTTATCGGATGTGGTAATATTTCCTAATAGAACAAGGCTAAAAGTATTTGGATTTAGTGATAATTGTTCGGCTGTAAATAAAATGTAATAAATAAAATCTTCTTTAGTTTTATAATTAAATGTATTAAAAAGAAGTAATTTTTGTGCTTGGATAACAATAATTTCAAAATGTGAATCACAGATATGCGCATACATTTGAGGTTTGGTATTTAAACTATTTTGAGCTATTAAAGATTCAATTATCAAACTTGAAACGTGATGATATGTAAAGCTTCCAAACTTATCAATAAAGTAATTATTGATATTTACATACGGAATATATACATTGATGGCATTAATAGCATCTAATTCATCATAATCAAAAAAATCGTTTTCTAAAGTTTTAACCGAGTATCCCAGATAGTTTTTAATTTGTTCTTTATCAAACAAACTTTTAGGGACTAGAGCTGAAAGATTATTAATATGACAAACAATTACTTTATTAAATGTAAAGTTAAATAGAGGTTCCTTTTTAAAGATGATTTCAACTTGGTCTAAAAGATCTTCGGGACTGGTAAGTTTAAAGTAATAGTGCTCTAAAACCTCTATACAACAAAAGGAATTGTTGTAGATACAAAAAGAAAATCCATCCAAACTGAGCTGGATGGATAAAGTATAATTATTTTGAACTGATAAAACTAAATTATTGTTTATTAGCTTTAGCGGCTCTTTGTTCTGCTTTGTCATATAAAGGAGGCCAGTTTCCATTTGTTACAATATCATCAAGAGATCCAACAGAAACAAAAGCACCTTTAATTTCATCTCCACCAAGTTGTTCTTTTTCTTGTTTAATAAGTGAAATATCTTCGCCTTCTAATACAATAGATTTATCGACTTGTGCTAAAAAAACAGGTACTTTTAAGCCTTCTACTTTTTCAACAAAACCAATTTTTATATCAAATTTTGAATTGGTACCTGGTACTAATAACATGTTTTTGTAATCTCTATTTTTAAAATGGTTTATTACAGGATCAAATCCTATGGTATCAATAACTTTGCGTTCTTCGTCAACGGTAATACTTCCTTTTTTGACAGAAACAACTATTTCTCTAGTTTGTAAAATAGGAAATTTTGCAGTTTCGATAAGTCTAATTAAAGCGACACCATCAGCGGTATAATTTCCTGTTATAGATTTATAGGCAATTTCGGCATCTCTAACCATCTTTAAATTATCAATAACTTTAGCATATTTAACTATTTTTCGTTCATTAAAGTTAATTGGAGACATAATACCAGCATAAACTTTGTAGCCTAAGAAAATGATTAAAATCCAAAGAACTACAGATATGAGCGATTGGATTTTTTTAGGGATAAACGTAACGATTCCTTTGGCTAAAAAAATGGTTATGGCAATTCCCAAAACAGTTATGATAATAAATTGTAACATTCTATTTTTTTTTATGTTAGACTGAACGCAAATCTACAATTTTTTTTTAATCGTTAAAACTTTTACGCATAAATCAATCGTATCTTTGAAAAATATTTTTAATTTTATGATAAATGCATCAAAACTTTTTAAAGATCAACTCTTAAAATCATTTCCATTTGAACCCACAACGCTTCAGAATGAACTATTTACACGGTTATCTGATTATATTTTTAATGAAAATAACAATGAAGTATTTATTTTAAAAGGTTATGCCGGAACTGGAAAAACTTCAGTAATCAGTACGGTTGTTAATAATCTATGGCGAGCCGGGAAAAAAGCAGTTTTGTTAGCACCAACCGGAAGGGCAGCAAAGGTAATCGCAAATTATGCTCATTGTGAAGCTTTTACCATTCATAAAAAAATATATTTCCCAAAACCAAATAAAGGTGGCGGAATCAGTTTTACTTTACAAAATAACAAACATACCGATACTTTATTTTTTGTAGACGAGAGCTCGATGATTTCGAATTCGGATAGCGATGCAAAATTGTTTGAAAATGGAGGATTATTAGATGATTTGATGCAGTATGTTTACAACCAGAAAAAATGTAAACTCATTTTAATTGGCGATACGGCGCAATTACCGCCCGTAAAATTAGAAACAAGTCCGGCACTTGAATCGTCTTATATGCAAATAGATTATCATAAACAAGTCTTCTCGGTTGAGCTGACCGAAGTCATGCGCCAGCACAAAGACTCCGGAATTCTTATCAACGCCACGCAATTAAGAGAACTGATTCAAAATAAAATTGTAGATAGTTTTAAGTTTAATTTGGGCTTTCCCGATTTGATTCGCTTAGAAGATGGATTTGAGATACAAGACGCCATTCAGTCGGCTTATGATGATAATGGAGTAGAAGATACTGCCTTTATTGTGCGTTCTAACAAACGAGCCAACCAATACAATCAACAAATTAGAAGTAAAATTCGCGGTTTAGAAAACGATATCACAACAGGCGATTATATTATGGTTGTTAAAAATAATTATTTTTGGCTCGATAAAAGTTCCAACGCCGGATTTATAGCCAATGGCGATATCTGCGAAATTATGGAACTTAAAAAAGTAAAAGCGCTTTATGGTTTCAATTTTGCTGAGGTAAAGTTGAGAATGATTGACTATCCCAATCAAAAACCTTTTGAAACTGTCATTTTATTAGATACCTTGACCTTAGATTCACCTGCGTTATCTTACGAAGATAATAATAAATTGTACCAAGAAATTGCCTTAGATTTTGCCGATATTACATCAAAGTATAAAAAGATGTTAGCCATTAAAGAAAACAAGTATTTCAATGCTTTACAGGTAAAGTTCTCGTATGCCATGACTTGTCACAAATCGCAAGGAGGGCAATGGAAAACAGTGTTTGTAGAGCAACCTTATCTACCCGAAGGGCAAGATATCGGATTTTATAGATGGCTCTATACGGCAATCACAAGAGCAGAAGAAAAATTGTATTTAATTGGATTTAAAAATGAATTTTTTGAATTGTAAAACCTTTTAAAATGAAAAAATTTATTGGAAGTTTTATTCTAACCATAAGTAGGTGGCATGCCGATTATCCTGCTAAATTTATGGTTGATAAATGTGTGATGCTAGCTGTGCCACACACTTCAAATTGGGATTTGATGTACGCCTTGGCAGTTTATTGGAAAAAAGGTATCAAAGCAAATTTTTTGATTAAAGATACCTATACAAACGGAACTTTTGGCTTTTTCTTCAAATGGTTAGGCGCACTGGGCGTTGACCGGACTAAACACACCAACTTAGTTGATTATTCGGTTCAGTTGTTAAATTCATCCGAAAAATTAGTTTTATTGATTCCGCCCGAAGGAACACGAAAATGGGTTGAAAAGTGGAAAACTGGTTTTTATCACATCGCCACACAGGCAAAAGTACCCGTGGCATTGGGCTTTTTAGATTATAAAAATAAGATTGCCGGTGTTGGTGGAATTTATTACCTGACAGGCGATTTTAATGTTGACATGGCTAATATTCAAACCTTTTATTTGAGCAAAACAGGCAAATACCCGAAGCTTTATAATAAAAGCATTTACTAAATAATTTTTTTTACACGTCCTACAATTCCAGATGCGAGCATTACTTTGATACCGTGAGGGTGGTTTGCAGAATTTGTCAAGAGTCTTTTAACAATACCTTCGGTCAGTTGGCCACTGCGTTGGTCTTGTTTCTGAACGACTTCAACTTTTGAGCCAATTTTTATATTTTTGCGTGAGTTACCGCTTAGATTGCTCGTTTCCATATTATTTTATTGATAATTTAAATCAAACTCAACCTTAACAGAATCTCCTGTTTTTAGCATTCCTAAAAGCGCTGTAGGTGGCTTAATGTTAAAGTCAGTCATTTTCAAATATTTAATTCCCTCAATCCTTACTTTACTATTTAAAACAGAAATATCAAAGATCAAATCTATGGGTTTAGTAACGCCCGCAATAGTTAACTGCCCTGAAGATTCGGCAGTATAAGTTTGGAAGCCTATTTCGGTTAACCGATTTAGTTTTTCTAACTTAAAGTTAATTGTAGGATAAAGTTTTGCTTTTAAAGCTATTTGAATCGATTTATTCATCGCTACTTTTGATGCTTTAAGTCGATCTACGATAACATTAAAAGTCAATTCTGAAATTGTTTTAAAATGGTCGTTTTCTATAATAAAAACCCCAGCTCCATTAAACAGCATACCTTCTATGCGCCAATCGTGAAGATTAGAAGATCCTGTTACATTTAATGAACTTTTTGCATTATTCAGACTAAAAGTTTGCGCTAAAAGTGTTTGTGAAATTATTAAAGAGAATAAAATCAAATTGAGAATTTTTGACCTTAAAAAACAAAATAAGACATGATGTAATTTAGTCAATTGATTTATAATTAATTTTATGCCGTTTTTATTAAAAGACTGACAAAAATATACAAACTAAATTAAATGCTTGTTGAAATTAACAAATATCAAAAAATCTGTTATTTTATTTGGTTATTAAATTGAAATATATATCAATATTTTTATCGACTACAATCAGCCCAAATAATTTTTTTGGAGGATTTATATTAAAGTCTAACTCGTTGTGCATTTAGGATAAGTTTAGTTTAAGATTATTGATTGGTCTGAAAAAGACGAATTTATTAAGGTATTGAATCATAGTCAGAGCGGCAATTTTAGAAAGAATTTTTGTTTTGAAACCATCAAATGTTTTGGAGTAATTTCTGCGAATCAGAAATTGATCACATAATTGTGAGAATAAGGTTTCAATTCGTTTTCTAGCTTTCTTAAAGATATATGGTTGCAGTTGAAATGACTTTTGATTTGCTCTTTTTGGTGATTCAAGTTTGATATTAGCCCTTTCAAATAGGTTTAATTGTAATTCTGTGGATAAGTATCCTCAATCTCCAATAATCACACAATCTGATAGTTGAGTTTGAACATCTTTCATAAAACGAATATCATGGACTGATGCAGGGGTCATATTAATGCTTTGGAAAAAGCCATCAACAGAACAAATTCCGTAAAGTTTATAACCATAATAATATGAACTCTGCGATGCACAATATCCTTTATCTGGTGATGAAAAACTCTCTTCCTTGCAAATTTTACTCCTGTTTGTTCTAGCATTTTTGCATACTTCAAGTTGCAATGAAATCTATCAAAGTGGTTAGACGAAGTCAATCAACCACAAATTAATCTTCAAACTCATTAAAAGGATCTGAAAACTTAACTCGAAATTTTTCAAGTAAACCAAAAAGATTTCTTCTTCTGCGATTGTAAACACTTCTTTCAATTTGACCTTCCAAATATGTCCCACTAATCAACATAAATAGTTGAAAATCAATATAAATACTCATATTTTATGCAGTCAAATTCAGGGATAGTATTTCAATTATTACACAATTTGGGCTTCCTTATTTAATTTTCTATATGCACAACACGTTTATTTTTTAAATAAATCTTTAAAATATTGAATTTATTTGTAAATTTTTCTAAATTTAAGCCATGAGAATAATACACTTGAGTGCTGAATGCTATCCGGTAGCAAAAGTAGGCGGACTTGCCGATGTGGTAGGTTCACTTCCAAAATATCAGTGTAGAAATGGCGTCGTGTCTCAGGTCTGTATGCCTTATTACAACAATCAATTTACCACTTCAAATAAATTTAAAACCATTTATAAATCTGTTTTAAATTTGGGAGATACCTCATATAAATACAGAGTTGTAAGCCTAAAAAACAATCATTTGAAATTCGATTTATTTTTGATTGATATTCCCGATTTACTTTATACAAATTACGTGTATTCTAATGATGATACCGAACGTTTTTTGGCTTTTCAAATTGCATTTTTAGACTGGATTTTAACATTAGAAAAAAAACCTTCTATTATTCATTGCCATGATCATCATGTGGGATTAATACCTTTTATGATGACAAAATCTTATCAGTATGATAGCATAAAATATATTCCAACCGTATTAACCATTCATAATGCACAATATCAAGGTTGGTTTTCGCATGACAAGGTTCATTTAATTCCAAAATTTAATAATGACCATGTTGGTTTGCTAGATTGGGGAGATTGTATCAACCCTTTAGCAGCAGCAATAAAATGTGCTTGGCGTGTTACAACTGTTTCGCCAAATTACATGGAAGAGTTAAAGCACGAAGCTAATGGTTTAGAATATTTATTAAGTCATGAATCGGGAAAGTGTGTTGGGATACTAAACGGAATTGATGTTGATGTTTGGAATTCGGAAACGGATGACTATTTGATAAAAAATTATAAAGCCAGCAGTATTTTATCCGGTAAGAATGCAAATAAAAAATATTTATGTCAACAATATCATTTAGACATAGATAAGCCACTTGTTGCATTTATTGGACGGTTAGTAGGAGAAAAAGGTGCCGATTTATTACCCGAAGTTTTTAGAGAGATCTTACAAAAAAATAATGTTTCTGTTTTATTATTAGGTTCAGGATATGATAAGATTGAGAAAGCGTTAACTGAATTAAAAATAAATTTTATAGGTTCCTATGATACAGTAATAGGTTATAACGAACAATTATCTCACATAATTTATGCAGGAGCTGATTTTTTATTGATGCCTTCAAGGGTTGAGCCTTGTGGTTTAAATCAAATGTATGCATTGCGTTATGGTACCATCCCGATTGTTAGAAATATAGGTGGACTAAAAGATACCGTGATTGATATTTCAGAATCTGATGGCTTTGGAATATGCGTAGATATTGTTAGTGTATCCGAAATTTCAAAAGCTGTAGACAGAGCGGTGGCATTATTTAAAAATAAAAAATTATTAAAAAAAATTAAATCAAAAATTATGAAGATTGACCATTCGTGGGATACATCTGCAGCTAAATATATCAATCTATATAAATCTTTAAATTATTAAATTATGGCAAATAGCGATAAAGTTTTAGCAATTATTTTAGGAGGCGGACAAGGTTCAAGGTTACATCCGTTAACCGAATCTAGGTCGAAACCAGCTGTTCCAATTGCTGGAAAATACCGTTTGGTTGATATCCCTATCTCTAATTGCATCAATTCTAATATCAAACGCATGTTTGTTTTGACCCAATTTAATTCGGCATCTCTAAACAAACACATAAAAAATACCTACCATTTTAGTTTTTTTAGTTCGGCTTTTGTAGATGTTTTGGCAGCCGAACAAACACCTACAAATAATACCTGGTTTCAAGGTACTGCCGATGCGGTTAGACAAAGTATGCATCATTTTTTAAGTCATGATTTTGACTATGCTTTAATTCTATCAGGCGATCAATTATATCAAATGGATTTTAATGAGATGCTTGAAAAACATATCCAAAATAAAGCTGAAATTTCAATAGCAACCATTCCGGTAAATGCAAAAGAAGCTACGTCATTTGGAATCTTAAAAACAAACAAAAAGCAAGCCATCACATCATTTATTGAAAAACCAAAAGCCGAATTATTACCAGATTGGACTTCGGAAGTTAGTGATGACATGCAAAAGGAATCCCGCTATTATTTAGCATCTATGGGCATCTATATTTTTAATAGAGATTTGCTAATAGAATTGATGAGCAATCCTAATACCAATGATTTTGGTAAAGAAATTATACCTAATGCAATTGGCAAACATCGCGTATTTAGTCACCAGTTTGAAGGCTATTGGACAGATATCGGTAATATTGATTCATTTTTTGAAGCCAACCTCGGATTAACCGATGATTTTCCAAAATTTGATTTGTACAGCACTGCCAAACGCATTTATACACATGCCAGAATGTTGCCAACTACCAAAATATCTGGTACAAATTTGGATAAAACTGTAATTGCCGATGGTTGTATTATAAATGCAGGAAAAATAGAACACTCAGTTATTGGCGTCCGTTCAAGAATTGATAAAGAATCTACAGTAATAAATACGTATATGATGGGCGCCGATTATTACCAATCGCTCGAAGATATTTTAAATCCGGAGATTGTTTCAATGGGAATTGGCTCGCGCTGTTTTATTAAAAATGCCATTTTAGATAAAAATTGTTGTATTGGTGACGACGTAAGAATTATTGGAGGTAAACATTTGAGCAACATAGAAACTAATACCTATGTAATTAAAGACGGTATTGTAGTAATTAAAAAAAATGCCGTCATCCCATACGGATTTATCATTTAAAATATGCCAAACGTCATTGCACACAGTTTATTTACGGAATTTGATATCAATTTATTTAAAGCCGGAAAACATTACAGACTTTTTGAAAAATTTGGGTCACATCCCATAAAGTTGAATGGCGTTAATGGCACTTATTTTGCAGTTTGGGCTCCAAGTGCCAAACAAGTTTCGGTTATTGGCGATTTTAATTATTGGGTTGATGGCGAATTTAAATTAAAAGTGCGTTGGGATGCTTCCGGTATTTGGGAAGGTTTTATTCCTTATGTAGGAAAAAGAAATCTTTACAAATATAAAATTCATTCAAATATTAATAATTACATTTCAGAAAAAGCAGATCCTTATGCTAGACGCTGCGAGCATCCACCTAAAACGGCTTCGGTAGTTTGGACTGATAATTATCAATGGAAAGATGCCTCGTGGTTAAATATACGTAAAGAACACAATGCATTAGATGCACCCTTTTCGGTTTATGAAGTCCATTTGGGGTCTTGGCGAAAAAAAATCGAAGAGAACCGTTTTTTATCCTATTTTGAATTAGCCGATGAATTGGTTTTGTATGTCAAAACCATGAATTTTACGCACGTAGAATTGATGCCCATCATGGAATTTCCATACGACCCCTCCTGGGGCTACCAAATTACAGGCTATTTTGCACCAACGTCCCGCTTTGGTTACCCCGATGAGTTTAAATATCTAGTCGATAAACTTCATCAAAATAATATCGGAATAATCCTCGATTGGGTACCGTCACATTTTCCTGAAGATGCTCACGGCCTCGGTTTTTTTGACGGTTCACATTTATATGAATACCCCGATAAAAAACGTGGTTACCATCCCGATTGGAAAAGCTTGATTTTTAATTATGGCCGACATGAAGTTCGCTCTTTTTTAATTAGCAATGCCCTCTTTTGGTTAGACCAGTATCACGCCGACGGCTTACGTGTAGATGCCGTTGCCTCCATGTTATTTTTAGATTACTCTCGCAACCAAGGCGAGTGGGATGCCAATATTTATGGAGGTAATGAAAATCTTGAAGCCATCTCGTTTTTTAAGGAATTAAATACTGAAATTTATAAATCTTTTCCTGACGTTCAGTCTATTGCCGAAGAATCAACAGCTTTTCCAAAGGTATCAAGTCCGGTATTTTTGGGGGGCTTAGGTTTTGGAATGAAATGGATGATGGGGTGGATGCACGATACACTACAGTATTTTACTAAAGATCCGATTTATCGAAAATTTCATCAAAATGATATTACTTTTAGTCTAACCTATGCCTTTACCGAAAATTTTATGTTACCACTTTCGCACGATGAAGTAGTGTATGGTAAAAAATCTATTTTAAGTAAAATGCCCGGCGACGAATGGCAACGTTTTGCTAATTTAAGATTGTTATATGGCTATATGTTTACGCATCCGGGAACAAAACTATTGTTTATGGGCAGTGAGTTTGGGCAATATCAAGAGTGGAATTTTGAACAGAGTTTGGATTGGAATTTATTAGATTTTGAGCCTCACAAAAATATCCAAAATTATGTTGCAGCCTTAAATCAATTTTATAAAACTACACCAGCTTTATTTGAAAAGGGCTTTAGTTCAGAAGGGTTTGAATGGCTAAATTACGAAGATGCCACAAATTCGGTTATTGCCTTTATCCGCAAAGGGACTCAAAAGGAAAATAAGGTCGTAGTTGTTTGTAATTTTACACCAAATACCATGATAAATTACCGCATTGGAATGCCCCAAAACGGAAAATTAAAAGAATTGTTTAACAGTGATTCAAAGCAGTTTGGAGGTAGTGATTTGTGCAATACAAGACAAATACCCATCAAAAAAATAGCTTGGAATGGGCGAAGTTATTCAGCTGAAATTAATTTACCACCCTTAGGAATAACTATTTTAAACTTCAAATAAAATTTTAATAATTATCATATCAACGTAACCCAAAAATTATTAGGTTTACCGCTTTTTATTCAACCACACAATTTATGATTTTAAGTACCGAATTAGAATATAAAGGAAACCAATTTCCTACAAATATTATTTCATATAAAAAAGATGTTGACACGCTTTATTTTACGTGCGAAAATGAGGTGGTCATGCAAATTACCGTTGAGCGCGATAGCGTTTTAAGGTTTAGATATAGCACTAAATCTGTTTTTGAGAAAGATTTTTCGTATGCCATTACAAAATACGCCAGCCGTGGGTTTAACAAGTTAGAGCTTGTAGAAGCGTCTGATAAATACATCTTGACAACCGAAAAGCTGATTTGCCATATTGCCAAAATTGATTTGCGTACCTCAATATTTGATGCTTTAGACAATACCTTACTTTGTGAAGATGAGCTTGGATTTCATTGGGAAGAAAGTTATGAATATGGTGGCGATATTGTAAAAATGTCTAAAACAACCTTTGAAGGCGAGAGTTATTACGGTTTGGGAGACAAACCTGTACAAAACAATTTGAAAGGAAAACGCTTTGAAAACTGGGTAACCGATTCGTATGCATTTGCCAGAGGAACCGATCCAATTTATAAGGCTATTCCATTTTATACAGGCATTCACCATAAAAAAGCTTACGGAATCTTTTTTGATAATACCTTCCGTTCCTTCTTTGATTTTTGCCAAGAACGCCGAAATGTGGTCAGTTTTTGGGCGCAAGGAGGCGAGATGAATTACTATTTTATTTACGGTCCACAAATGCGAGATGTGGTTGCAACTTACACCGATTTAACTGGACGCCCACATCAATTGCCCCCACTTTGGGCATTGGGTTATCATCAAAGTAAATGGAGTTATTATCCCGAATCGAAAGTAAAAGAAGTTGCCAACAAGTTGAGAAGCCTAAAGATTCCCTGCGACGCCATCTATTTAGATATCGATTATATGGACGGTTTTAGATGCTTTACTTGGAATAAAGAATATTTTCCAGACCCGAAGCGGATGGTTAAAGAATTATTAGATGATGGTTTTAAAACTATCGTCATTATAGATCCAGGCATAAAAATAGATCCTGATTATAGTGTGTTTAAGGAAGGTTTAGAAAAAGATTATTTCTGCAAACGCGCCGATGGACCTTATATGAAAGGAAAAGTTTGGCCGGGCGAATGTTATTTTCCCGATTTTACAAGTGCAAAAGTCCGCGATTGGTGGTCAGGCCTTTTTAAAGAATTAATCGAAGATATTGGTGTAAAAGGGGTGTGGAATGATATGAACGAACCAGCTGTAATGGATGTTCCAGGAAAATCATTTCCCGATGATGTACGCCATAGTTATGATGGCAATCATTGTAGCCACCGTAAAGCACATAATATTTATGGGATGCAAATGGCTCGAGCCACCTACCAAGGTTTGAAAAAATTTGCTTACCCAAAACGACCTTTTGTAATTACAAGAGCTGCTTATTCTGGAACGCAACGTTATACTTCTACTTGGACCGGTGATAATGTGGCTACTTGGGATCATTTGGCTATTGCTAATGCCCAAGCACAACGCATGTGTATGTCGGGATTTTCGTTTGTAGGTTCAGATATCGGTGGGTTTGCCGAACAACCCAATGGCGAACTCTATACGCGTTGGATTCAGTTAGGCGTTTTTCATCCCTTTTGCAGAACCCATTCTTCGGGTGATCATGGCGAACAAGAGCCTTATTCATTTGACGAAAATGTTACAAATATTGTAAGGAAGTTTATCGAAATCAGATACCAATTATTGCCTTATTTATATACCACTTTTTGGAGGTACATTAATGAAGGAATTCCAATTTTAAAATCCTTAGTTCTTTTTGATCAAGATGATACACAAACCTATCATCGAAATGATGAATTTATTTTTGGAGAAAAAATATTGGTTTGTCCCATTCTAGAATCGAGTGCAAAGGGTCGTAGGATGTACATCCCTAAAGGAAAATGGTATAATTGGTGGAATAATGATTTAATTATTGGAGGCGAAGAAGTATGGGTTGATGCCGATATTGACAGTATGCCCATTTTTATAAAAGAAGGAGCCATCATTCCTAAATATCCAATTCAGCAATATGTTGGCGAAAAGGCTATAGACCAACTTAAATTAGAAGTCTTCTATAAATTGGGTAACGAAAAATCGCAAGTATATGAAGATGCACACGATGGCTATGATTACAAAAAAGGAAAGTACAGCTTGCGCAATTTTAGTTTGGTAGGAAAAGAAGATTCTGTTACCATACAACAATTTAAATCGGGTACTTATATTCCTTCTTATTTAACATTTGAAATGAAGTTGTATGGATTGCCTTTCTCTATTAAAAAAGTAGTGATAGATAATGAAGAGATTGATATTTCAAACCTTGATTTAGATGAACCAGTCTTAATAATTTCTAAAGAATTTACTGTACTTCATATTATTGGAGAAAAATAAATTATTAGATTTCATTAAAATTAACCCTTATTTTTGTAATCAACGATAAGAAAAGACGACTTTCTTTAAAAATAATAAGATGAAATTTAATAAAAATATGTGGTCTAATATTTTTTTTGTACTTGTAATCGCTGCTTTAATTTATCCTAATTCAAGAGCTTGGATAATGAGACAGGTTGCTTTTTCACCTTCGGTTAACGCTATTGAAAAGAGTCCAACTTTAGCCGATTATCAATGGGAGCTAAAAGGTATTAATACGCCCAACATCAATTTAGAATCCTTAAAAGAAAAAGTGATTTTTGTAAACTTTTGGGCAACTTGGTGTCCACCTTGTCGCGCCGAAATGCCTTTAATTCAAAAACTCTATGACGATTATAAAACTAAAGTCGATTTTGTTTTTGTAACTGCTGATGCCTCCGATAAGGTAAAATCTTATTACAAAGAGAATAATTTAGACCTGCCAACTTACAATATGCATACACAAGAGCCCAATGAGTTTGTTACCAGTAGCATTCCAACTACTTACATTGTGAGTAAAAAAGGTAAAATAGTAGTTTCTACAGTTGGGGCTGCCAATTGGAATAGCAGTAAAATACGAAAGTTGTTAGATAAATTATTAATCGAAAATAATCATTAACCTACGCGGTTTTTGATAAATCGTCAAGAACCTGTAACAACGTATGACACCCTTTTTTTAAATCGAATTTAGAGATGTTTAACGGTGGTGTTATCCGAATGGCTTTACCTTCAAAGAGCAACCAAAATAAAATTAAGCCACGGTCTAAACAAGTCAAGATTACCTTCGAAGCAAAATCGGCATCTTTAACAATTAATGCCAACATCATTCCAACACCGCGAATTTCTTTAATTTCAGGATGAACTAATAAACTTCTGATAAGTTGTTCACGTTCTAAAACACCTGCTAATAAAGGCGGTTTAACAATTTCTTTAAGGGTTGCATTTGCCGCCGCGGCAATGATAGGATGTCCTCCAAAAGTGGTAATATGTCCTAGTTTTGGATGGTGACTTAACAAATCTATGTGTGCTTTAGAAGCGATAAATGCACCAATAGGCATACCTCCTCCCAAACCTTTTCCAACGACAATAATATCAGGAATGACATGATAATTTTCAAATCCAAAAACTTTTCCTGTTCTGCCAAATCCGGTTTGAACTTCATCCAAGATAAGCAAGGCTCCAACTGCTTGGCAATGTGCTTTAACTTTTTTAAGATAGTTGTTTTTAGGAACAATAAATCCGGCGCCACCTTGTATGGTTTCTAGAATTACGGCAGCAGTTGAGGTAGTTATTTTGGTTAAATCGGCAACCGAATTAAAAGTTATAAATTTGGTATTTGGTATTAAAGGTCTAAAGGCACGGTTCTGTTCTTCTTGTCCACAAACGCTCATAGCGCCTTGTGTATTACCGTGATATCCTTGAAATGCTGCAATTATTTCTGTTCGTCCCGTAATGCGTTTCGCTAATTTAAGAGCTCCTTCGGTAGCCTCGGTTCCTGAATTTGTAAGATAGGTGGTTTGTAACGGCGCAGGTAGGTGTTGAGCTAATAATTTACATAAATCGACTGCTGGTTTTTGAATAAATTCACCGTAAACCATTACATGCGCATAGCGGTCAAGCTGTTTTTTAATTGCTTTTATGACTTTTTTAGGATGATGCCCCAAACTATTTGCCGAAACGCCGGCAACAAAATCTAAATAGGCTTTGCCTTTATCGTCATAAATATGAGACCCCTTTGCTTTAGAAATTATAATTGCCAAAGGGTGCTGACTTGTTTGTGCTTGATAGTTAAAAAAATCGTCTTTCAAAATTTAATAATTTTATTCTTCTAAAATTGCTTCTTTTGTCAATGGTTGTTCAGTTTCACGCCAAATATAACCTCTTAAAAGTCGTACATTTTCTGGCAACTGACTAAGCGGATAGGTAGCCCCATCGGGCGAAGTTATAAATTTTACGGTTTGTATTTCGCCATCTCTCAATTTAAACTGTATGTAACTACATGTAGATTTATTAATTCCGATAAGTTTATTTAAATCGTCACGAACATAGTAAAGTACCTCGCTATTTCCAATTACATCAACAACTTGTAAATCGTTGTCTATAAATTTACCCAATATATCACGTCCTTTAATTTGGTTAAAGCCGGCGGAATCTTTTTGCACAATAAAAGCATTGTTTAACACCTTTAAACTATCTAATTTATCAGTTACTAAATCCTTTGTAAAGTGGATGATATCACCGGTAATCTGACTTTTGTTTGCCCACAGCACAGGATTTTTAAACATTGTTGTCAATCCGGTAGCATTATCAGAAAAAATGGAATCGCATTTTCCTTGCAAATTGGGTTTAAAAAATTTTACGGTATGAAATGCTCTTAAAACACGTTTTTTTTCGACGCCCGACATGATGAGGGTATCGGCATGAATATACAACGAATCTTTATCAGAAATAATAATTGCCAAGGCTTTATCAATAACAATTGAAGAGTCTTTTGCTTTATAATTCTCGGCATAACCGCCTTTTGTAATTACTTTATTGATGCTATCGGTAATAACAACATGACCACTTGCCGAGGAGAAACCCTTATTTTTATTATAGTAAATACTATCACCTTCAACTGTTTGCGTTTTACTTTTAAATTTTGCATTTTTAACAAAGTGGGCAATATCAGTTTGGGTATTATAAAAACCGCGCTCACTATAAATGGTGCTTTCTTTACTCTTTATAGTTGACGGTCCGAACAAAAAAGCAATTTTTGTATTGGTGTAATAATCTAAATGCTCAGAAGTTAAGATGTATTTTGGGTTTGTAAGTTTTACATGATTTTGGGCTGTAAATTTCTTATTTTCAAGATAGTAGTTTCCAATTTTACTCTTTAAGGTATTTGAACCGTCAATGATGGTGCCATTATTATTATAAAAAATTATTTGTGTTATTCTGTCAAAATTTAGAGTATCGGTAGTAATTTCGATAGTTTTATCTTTTAATTTTACATTTCCCCAAGAAAATGCAAATTTTAAATCACCGTTATATTTTGAGAAATTACTGTATTGCACAATAGTATCACCTTGATTAATAACTACGTTACCAATGGCATGGATGATGTTTTCTTTTTTATATTGAATTGCTTTTGAACAAGTTAATGAGATGCCTTGATGTAGTACTTGCACATTTCCAGAAAAAATAGTTGCATCGGGATATTTTACATCATCAACATACGTATTGTCGGCATGGATAATTTTAATGCGAGTAGCTTGTGACCAAACACCGCATGTTACCATACAACAAAATAAAGTAAAAAGTGTTTTTAGCATAATTGTTTGTTGATAAAGCAATTAAAAAAACTAAATAAGAAATAGCAATTATCTAACAATAGTTTGCAAACGATCTGGTCCAACTGAAACAATAGTGATTTTTATGCCCACAAATTCTTCAATAAATTTGATGTAATTTATCAGATTTTCAGGCAATTGTTCTGCTGAAGTCATTTTGGTTAAATCGGCTTCCCAACCTTTGAATTCGGTATAAACGGGTGTAACATTCTCATTATTTATAGAATAGGGAAGGTAATCTATGGTTTTTCCTTTATAAACATAAGCGGTACAAGCTTTAATAGTTTTAAAACCCGATAACACATCGGCTTTCATCATCATCAATTGTGTTGCGCCATTTATTTGAACGGCATATTTTAGAGCTACTAAATCTAGCCAACCACAACGTCTTGGGCGACCAGTAGTTGCGCCGAATTCACAACCAACACGTCCCATAGTTTTGCCATCTTCATCAAATAATTCAGTTGGAAAAGGACCAGAACCAACGCGGGTTGTGTAAGCTTTAATAACGCCAAAAACTTCACCAATATCGTGTGGAGAAATTCCCAACCCTGTACAAGCACCGGCAGCAGTTGTATTAGAAGAAGTTACATAAGGATAAGTTCCAAAATCAATATCTAGCATAGAACCTTGAGCACCTTCGGCTAAAATAGTATGATTATTTTTTAGTGCTTTATATAGATAATCTTCACTGTCAATAAATTTTAATGTTTTAAGAGTGGCAAGTGCATCAAAATATTCAGCCTTTAATTCATCTAAATTATAATCTAAATCAACATTAAAATAGGCTAACATGCTCAGGTGTTTTTGAGTAAGATTATCAAAAATTTCTTCCCAATTATCTAATTCTAAATCACCAATTCGCATACCGTTTCTTCCGGTTTTATCCATATAAGTGGGGCCAATTCCTTTTAAAGTAGAACCAATTTTAAGTTTGCCTTTGGTGGCTTCGGAAGCAGCATCAAGCAAACGGTGTGTAGGTAATATTAAATGTGCTTTGCGCGATATTAATAGCGATTCTTTATAACTTATATGATGTTGAGCAAGGTTTTGAAGCTCTTTTTTTAAGATAACTGGATCTATAACAACGCCATTACCGACGATATTTTTTGAGCCTTTATGAAAAATGCCTGATGGAATGGTGTGCAAAACGTGTTTTTGATTTTCAAAAATCAAGGTATGACCAGCATTTGGACCACCTTGAAAACGTGCAACGGTACTGTAATTTTTTGTTAAGACATCGACAATTTTACCTTTTCCTTCATCGCCCCATTGAAGGCCAAGCAATAAATCTACTTTCATTTTTTAAATTTTATCAGGTTGTTTTTTATTAGTTGCATAAAAGTATAGTGCGTGTTTAAAGATTTCGACACCAAAAACTTCTTCAATACTTTTTTTAATTGTTTGTATTCGTGGATCACAAAACTCAATAACTTTGCCAGTATCTGTTAAAATTAAGTGGTCGTGTTGTTTATCAAAATAACATTTTTCATAATGTGCTTGATTTTGCCCAAATTGATGACGGCGTACCAAACCACAGTCTAGTAATAAATCAATGGTATTATAAAGTGTGGCTCTACTAATGCGATATTTTTTATTAAGCATTAACAGATATAAAGTTTCGACATCAAAATGGTCTTTATGGTTATAAATTTCGTGAAGTACAGCATAGCGTTCGGGAGTTTTGCGATGTTTATTCGCCGTTAAGTAGGTAGTAAAGACCTTGTCAACAATTTCTTTATTCTCGCTAGTTGTCATATCCGCTAAGTAAATTTGTTTACAAAAATACGGTATAAATTATATAATAAATTAATGACAATTCAAATTAATGAACAACTTGTAAACAACCTCAATTTAAAATCCTGCTCACCTTTTCGATGCCTTCAATTTTTTTAATCATCTCAATAAGCTTATTTAACTGTTCGATATTTTTGATTTTGATGGCAATTTTTCCTTCAAATCGTCCTAAATTACCTGTGATATTTAAACTCTGAATATCAATACTCATATTGTCAGAAATAACTTTTGTAACCTTATTTGCAAGTCCTTTATTATCAACGCCTGTTATTAAAATAGTACTTTTAAATTCCTGTTGAGAAGAATCAATCCAAATGGCTTGAATAATTCTATAAGCGTAACGGGCTTGCAGACTTATGGCATTGGGACAATCTTTTTTATGGACTTTAATGCCTTCATTTATGGTGACAAATCCGAAAACTTTATCGCCAGGAATGGGATTACAGCACTTTGAAAGCGAGTAATTTAAACGCTCGCCATCATCGCCAAAAACAAGTAAATCAAATTTTGATGATATTTCATCTTGGTTTTGAGATGGTTCAATTTTTATATTTTTACGGTGTATTTTATTTTTAAAAAAGTTATAAAACGAATTGTGATGCTGGCTGGCGAAGCCTTTTAGCTGTTTATTTTCAATAGCGCCATTGCCAATACGATAAAATAAATCTAAACTAGTTTTAAGTTTAAAATACACAACCAATTCGTTTATTATAGATTCTGATAAAGTTATTTTTAAATGGCGAAGTTTGCGAGTCAGTATTTCTTTACCTTCATCACCGATAATTTTTTGCTCCTGTTTTAAGGCATTTTTAATTTTTGATTTTGCTCTCGCTGTAATTACAAAATCTAACCAACTCAATTTAGGTGTTTGGTTGATTGAAGTAATAATTTCTACTTGGTCGCCACTATTTAAAACGCGACTTATTGGCACTAATTTTCCGTTAACCTTTACACCTCTACATTTCATGCCAATTTCTGTGTGAATAGAAAAGGCAAAGTCGAGGGCTGTTGCTCCTTTAGGAAGCGATTTTATTTGACCTTTTGGGGTAAAAATATAGATTTCTTTTGCGTAAAGATTCAGTTTAAATTGTTCTACAAAATCAACGGCATTTAAATCGGGACTTTCAAGGGTTTCTTTGAGTTTGTTAAGCCAAGTTTCTAAACCACTTTCATTTTCGTTCTTGTGTTTGTATTTATAATGTGCTGCATAACCTTTTTCGGCAATTTCATCCATACGGTCTGAGCGAATTTGTACTTCTACCCATTTTCCGTCAGCACCCATAACGGTAATATGAAGTGATTCATAACCATTTGATTTTGGTTGTGATATCCAATCGCGCAACCTACTTGGGTTTGGACTAAAATTATCGGTAATGATAGAATAGATTTTCCAAGCATCAAATTTTTCATTTTTTTGAGTGCTTTTATAGATGATTCTGATAGCAAATTTGTCATAAACTTCATCAAAACTCACATCTTGATTTAGCATTTTACGACGTATAGAATAAATAGATTTGGTTCTACTTAAAATTCGGTACTTAAAACCGTTATCATCTAAAACAGATTTTACTTTTTCGGTAAAATTTAAAATATAAGCATTTTGGACTTCTTTACTGTCTTCAATTTTGGTAACTATATCGTTGTAAACTTCTGGTTCGGTATATTTTAGACCTAAATCTTCTAACTCTGTTTTGATATTATACAAACCTAAACGATGTGCCAAAGGAGCGTAAATATAAAGTGTTTCTGAAGCAATTTTTTCTTGTTTATCTGCCGGCATAAATTCCATTGTTTGCATATTGTGCAAGCGGTCGGCAATTTTTATAAGGATAACCCTAACATCATCATTTAGAGTCAATAACATTTTTCTAAAATTTTCTGACTGAACAGAATCATTTTGATCTTTCTGTAAATGAGCAATTTTTGTGAGCCCATCAACAATTCTAGTAATGGTTTCGCCAAAAAGTGTTTCAATATCCGAAAGTTTATAAGCGGTATCTTCTACAACATCGTGTAATAATGCAGCAGCAATAGAAGTGGCTC
The DNA here is from genome assembly GCA_036170135.1 of Flavobacteriaceae bacterium. GTDB lineage: Bacteria > Bacteroidota > Bacteroidia > Flavobacteriales > Flavobacteriaceae > CG1-02-35-72. The sequence goes on from JAVHOP010000068.1 coordinate 30,557, forward strand.
CCAAACCAATATCATTAGCTACAATTTTTGCTACGGCTATGGGATGAAAAATATAAGGTTCACCGCTTTTTCTACGCTGGTCTTTATGTGCATCGGCAGCTAAATCAAATGCTTTACGTATCAACTTTTTATCTTCGGTAGATAAAGTTTGATATGAATTTTTAAGCATATTTTTATACGCCAAAGCAATAGCTGCTTTTTCTTCTTCTATGGTAGCTGAGTATGACATAGCCTAAAAGTAGTATAAAGAAAAATATTACACAAATATTAAAGCGCCTTTTGTTTTAAATTTAAGATGCGCTGTAAAATAGTAGGATGAGAGTAATGTATAAAAACATAAAATGGATGTGGTGTCAAATTGCTATAACTCGTTTTTGATAATTTTTTTAAGGCATTAATTAGCAAATCGGTATAACCATATTGTTTAGCAAAATTATCTGCTTGATATTCAAATTTTCTAGATAAGATATTCATTAACAATCCGGTTGCAACCGATATTGGCGTGTAAAGAATCATAAAAACAATAACGCCAATATGAAAACTAGGTTGTTGTAAGTGAAGTGATTGTGCTATAAGTGGATTGTTAATTAATAGGGATAAAATGTAAAGTACTAATCCGGTTTGTAAAATGCCAATAATTAGCTGATAAAGAATGTGTTTCCTTTTATAATGGCCCACTTCGTGTGCTAGAACTGCCGTAATTTCATCTTCAGATAAATCGTTTAACAAGGTATCGTAAAGAACTACTTTTTTTGTTTTGCCGAATCCTGAAAAAAAAGCATTGGCTTTGGATGATCGTTTTGAGCCATCAATCATAAAAATTTTATCAATTTTAAAATCGACTTTTAAAGCAAAATTATGGAGTTTATTTTTTAAAGAACCTTCTTCAATTGGCGTGAGTTTGTTAAATAATGGAACGATTAAAATGGTGTAAAACAAATTCATCAAAAGGCTAAAAACTCCAATAAAAATCCAGGTATAAATCCAAAAAGTCTTTGGATATTGCTTAAAAAACCAAAGAATAATGATTAAAATAGGTCCTCCAATAATGATTGCTAGAAGCAGATTTTTTATAAGGTCTTTAACAAATAATGATTTAGTCATTTTGTTAAATCCAAAACGCGCTTCTATTACAAAGCTTTGATAAAAACTAAACGGTATTGAAATAATAGAGCTTGCCAAAAATATGAATCCAAAATATAGAAAACTTACAACCAGGTTATTATCTGTAATTTGACACACAAAATCATTTAGAAGTTTAAATCCATTAAGGCTGATAAAAACGATTAAAAGTGTAAATGAAAAGGCTGATTGAAACAAACCAAATTTGTAATTTTCTATTTTATAATTTTGAGATTTTTGGTAATCTTGAAGATCATAAATGCCTTCTAATTCTTGAGGAATAGCGTCATTAAAATGACGAAAATTTAAGAAATTAAGGGCTAATTCGAATATAAAATTTGCTGCAATAATAACAATAATACTGATAAATAAAAGATGAGGTGTCATTGTTTTTTTATTTAAAATCCCGTTGGCGTTTGGCTTCAAAAATTAAAATCGCCGCCGAAACAGAGACATTCATAGAGTCAATTTTACCTTGCATTGGGATAATAATATTCTGGGTTGATTGCGCTAGCCAGTCAGCTGTTAAGCCTGTTGCTTCTGTGCCAACAATCAATGCCGTAGATTTTGTAAAATCCTGAAGATGATATGGCTTTGAACGATTGCCTAAAGCAGCACTAAAAATAGCAAAACCATTTGTTTTTAAATATTCAATAACTTCTTTAGTGGAGCCTATACCAATTTGATTGGTAAAAACACAGCCAACACTGGAACGTATACAATTGGGATTATATAAATCGGCTTTCGGATTGGCCAAAATTACAGCATCTAGATTTGCGGCATCGGCAGTGCGCAAAAGCGCGCCGATATTTCCGGGTTTTTCTATAGACTCTGCTACCAAAATCAGTGGAAATTCCGATCTAAATTTTAAGTGTTCGAGTGAGTGATTTTTTGTCTTTGCAATGCCAATAATGCCTTCGGTTGTATCGCGATGCGCTAATTTTTGATAAACGTCATTGTTAATACTTATTAAATTTACTGTGGAAACTCGGTTTTCAATTAACAGACTTTCAATCTGACTCTGACTGATTAAATCAGGGTTAAATAAAATAGTATCTAGTATGTAATTTCCTTTTAAAGCTAAATTTAATTCGCGTAAGCCTTCAATTAAAAATAGTCCCAATTTTTTGCGTTCACTCGACTTTTCTTTTAGTTGAATAAGCGCTTTGATATAAGGGTTTTGAGTACTCGAAATATTCTTAATCATAAAGCAAAAGTAATAAAAAAAGCCGCGCTTAATTGCGCGGCTTTCTTACGGATTTTTTAGTGAATTATTTACCGTGATATTTTTTCATATAGCGGTTATACAATTCCGTTTGATGTGAGTTTAAATTTAGAGCACGACCTTGAATAAAAGCATTTTCAACATGATTTGTTTTCATATCGAGCGCATCGCCAACCGAAACAAAAAGTGTAGCATCTTTTCCTAATTCTAAACTGCCAATACTGTTGTCCATACCCAAAATTTTGGCGTTATTTAAGGTAATTAAAGAAACACCTTGTTCGTAAGTTAAGCCGTAGCCAACAGCAGTTCCTGCATAAAAAGGCAAGTTGCGTGTGTTCATACGTTCCATGCCGCCACCTTCGGCTTGTAAGCCAACTAAAAGTCCGGCATCTGTAAGAATTTTTGGCAAACGATATGGTAAATCAACATCCTCATCTTCACTATTTGGAAGTGAATGTAAGCGCTTTAAAAGTACAGGGATATTATTTTGTTTTAGCAAATCACTTACTTTATAAGATTCTTCACCGCCAATGATAACCATTTTTTGAATGTGATGATTCAATACAAATTTTACAGCTTCACTAATTTGTTGCGCGTTATCAGCATTGATAAATAAGCGTTTAGTGCCATTAAATAAACCAGCAACAGACTCATATTTTAGGTTTTTTTCATCAGCTTTTAATTGGCTATAAGCAAAAGCATTGTTAAAAAAATCACTTAGTTGTTGAATATCTGTAGCGTAGTTTTTGTTGACAACTACTTTGCCGGCATCTGGTCCTCTAAAAGAGCGTCTATCTGTTGCGGGCCAATTGATATGAACGCCGTCATCTTCTTTTAAAACGGCATCTTCCCAGTTCCAAGCATCAAATTGAACGATTGATGAGGTCCCCGAAATCAAGCCACCTCTTGGTGTAATTTGTCCCATCAATACACCATTTGGGCGCATCGTTTCAACCACTTTAGATTCTGTATTAAAAGCAATAATACTTCTAACATTTGGATTTACATCTCCGCGTTCTGCTTCATCAAGCGTTGCTCTAACAGCATCAATTTCTCCAAGACCTAAAGTTGAATTAGGCGCTATAAAACCTGGGTAAAGATCTTTGCCTGTGGCTTCTATTACAGTTGTATAATTAGTTTTGTTAACCGTTGAGGCATCGCCTACAAAATTTATTTTTCCTTTGTCAAAGCCAATGGCGCTATTGGTTATTACAGTTCCGTTGCCAATATGGGCGGTCGCTCCAATTATAAGAATGCTTTGAGATTGCTTATTGGCCGGTGTTTGTTGCGAAAATGCTGAAAATGACAAGATAAGTACGCCAGCAAAAATCGATTTTATATGATTTAATTTCATGATTTTAAATTTTAATTATTGTTTAAATGATACTCAGAAACGGTTTCACAAGTAAAATATACCTTATCCTTTTTAACTGGAATACGTGTTTTATCGCCACTATTTTTAGCTGACAGCATCATATTTATTAGGGTATTTCTTCTTTGTTCATCGGCTTTAACCATTTGTTTATCATTATCATAATCAAAATAAATGGTACTTTCAATAATAACTTTTTCTGGATGCGCATAAATTGAAAGAGGATTAGCGCTCCAAAGAACGACATCGGCATCTTTGCCAACTTTAAAGCTTCCTAATTTATCGTCTAAGTGTAATAATTTTGCCGGATTTAAGGTTACTAATTTCCAAGCATCTTCTTCGCTCATATTGCCATATTTCATTGATTTAGCTGCTTCTTGATTGAGTCTTCTAGACATTTCGGCATCGTCAGAATTAATGGCAACGGTAAGTCCTACGCTATTCATAATAGAAGCATTAAAAGGAATGGCATCATTAACTTCGTATTTAAATGCCCACCAATCGGAAAATGTAGAAGCACCAACACCGTGTTTTTTCATAATGTCGGCAACTTTATAACCTTCTAAAATATGTGTAAAAGTGTTGATTCTAAAATTGAATTTCTCAGCGACTTTCATCAACATATTAATTTCGGTTTGAACATAAGAGTGGCAAGTAATAAAGCGCTGACCATTAATGATTTCTGATAATGTTTCGAGCTCTAAATCATAGCGAACAGGCACACCTGTTTTCTTTAAATCGGCATACTCTTTAGCGCGTGTAAAATAATCCATATAAACTTGCTCAACGCCCATACGGCTTTGAGGATAACGCACATTTTCAGTACTTCCCCAATTAGACTGTTTAACATTTTCGCCTAAGGCAAATTTTATAAACTTAGGTTGATTTTTAAGGATAACTTCTTCGGGTAAACTGCCCCATTTTAGTTTAATGATGGCACTTTGAGCACCGATAGGATTTGCAGAACCGTGTAATAATTGCGATGTGGTAACGCCACCTGCTAAAGTCCTATAAAGACTAATATCCTCGGGATTAACGACATCTTGCATACGAGCTTCGGCGCTGCTATTGTGGCCACCTTCATTAACACTTTCTAAGGCTATATGTGAGTGTTCGTCTATGATACCGTTAGTTAAGTGTTTTCCGGTACCGTCAATAATTAAGGCATTTGTAGCAGCTAGATTTTTACCAATCTTAGCAATTTTTCCGTCTTTTAGCAACACATCGGTATTTTTTAAAATGCCATCCTTTTCATTTGTCCAAACCGTTGTGTTTTTAATTAGAATAGTTTGCTGAATAGGTTTTTCGGTATAACCAAACGCCATATTCGGAAAGCTTAGTGGCAAAATATTTAGAGCAACATCTTTGTCTTCTTTCTTGTTATCCGATTTATTTTCGGTGTCGTTTAGTTTTATAAAACTTGCTGTTGAAGCTTGACCATTAAATAGGGTTGCGATACCTTTTTGGATACCATTATTGGTAACCATGGCGCTAATTCTGTTATAATCAGTCTGATTTAAGGGTTTAAAATTTAGATTAATCCATCCGTTTTTATAAACCAATTTGGCATCTATTTTTATGGTATCTTGTTTAAGTACAGCACTTGGCGCATCGGCTTTATCGCCACTTAAACTTAAACTATAAGTATTATTATCGAGTGTTAGCGTGTAATTACCATTAATTGGAATGATATTTTTATCGTTTACAACATTAATATTTCCTTGTGTCCAATTTTCATAAAGCACTGTATTTTTATCAAAAATATCACCGGAAGTGATTAAAAAATTCGCCCAAGTGCCATTATTTAACGAACCTATTTGTGATTGTTGACCGATAAAAGCAGCTGGAGAAGTTGTTAAGGCTTCTAGCGCTTTTGTCTTATCAAGACCATATTCAATAGCTTTTAACAGATTAGTTCTAAAAGTTTTGGCATCTTTAACGCCATCAAAAGTAAGCGAAAATGAAATATTGTTTTTAGCAAAAGCAGAAGGATTGCCGGGAGCTTGATTCCAACGCAACATATCAGATAAATCAATTTTTGATGCATCAATTGGATTGCTAACATCAAAAGCATCCGGAAAATTAAGTGGTAAAATATACCGCGCGTTTGTATTTTTAATAGCATCAATGCGTTCGTATTCATCGCCACCACCTTTTATAATAAAGCTAAAGTTGAATTCCTTAGCAAGATTTGAAGCGCGTAAATCATTAAATTTTGAGCTGGCATCAAATATTTTTGGCAAAGATTCATTGGCAATAAGGGCATCTAAAGAGATGTCGTTCATATTTTTATGAGTTTTATACCAAGAAGCATCATAGAACATTTGGCGCATTAAAGCAATCATTCCCATTAAGGAGCTTGGATAAGATTGTTTTGAATTAGCAGCGCGTGTAAATCCGAAATTTTGTGAAGCTTTTTTAGAAATAACGCGGGTATGGTTGTTATCAAATTCGTTTAAGGCAACCAAAACAGCGCTTCCACGGGCAATAGCATCTTTTTGATTTGATAAAACGACACCAAAACCTGCTTCAATAAGATTTTTGGCGTCTTTTGATTGGTATTCAAAATCGTCTAAAGCATTTTTATCTGACAAAACATGGTCATTCCAATAATAGCCATCTCTAGTAGAATCGTATTGTGGACTTCTAAAAAAGCTAAAATCGACTGAATTTGGTTTTTTAATACCAAAATCACTATACAAATCGATAAATGATGGATAAATAAATTTACCATTCAAATTGATGATAGTTGTGTTTTTTGGTAATTTAACATCCGCACCAGCGCTAACAACATGACCATCTTTTATCAATAAAGTTCCGTTATTGATTATTAAAGTGGGCGTAACGTAAATTTTTGCATTCGTAAAAGCGGTGTAGAGATGTGAAGTAGATTTTATTTCCGAGTTTGTTGGGAAATATTCTTGTGCCTTGAGATTGCTCAAACTGCCGAGCAAGCACAGAAAAATAAAACATTTTTTCATTTTGGTTAAGATTAGTTTGTTGATTTTAGTTTATTAAAGCATAAAGGTAATCGTTACAATTTTGTAGGTTAGCTTGACTTTAAAAATTAACAATATTTTAAGATTCCTTTAACGGATATGTTTGATGATAAGCAATGATTAATTTTACGATACCATAATAACTTTTTATACCTTCGGGTTGTTTGTTTACTTTTAAAAAATGGTCGTAAAAAGAAGCAAAAATTTTAGTGCTCGGGTTTTGATGTGCACGCCAAAAGGACTCATTTTCTTGAAGATTTTTATAAACGCCGGGATGAATGGTTTTTGATAACGCTCTACAAGCGGCATTATCGACAAAACTTAAATTAGATAGGCTATAACTCAAAGCCGACAGATAACCGGAGTATTGCACAAAAGCATCTTTACTATTAATGCAAGCTAAATAACTTAAAAAATTTGCCTCTTGCTCGGCGGCATATCCTATTTGATGTGCCATTTCGTGGCAAGCAGTAAAAGGAATAAATGCCGCTACAATTTCACTATTTACCTGAGCTTCGCCCGAAAACGGATTATAGTAACCCGAATAGCCCATATAACTTAATGGCACGCTGTAAAAAGACCATTTTATGCTGGGTGTATTATAATTGAATTCAGGCCATTGTTTTGCAAGTTGCTCATAAGATATAACCGATTGATAAAGCAATTGCTTATTGTTATAAGGTGCGCTTACTTTAACACTATCAACTTTTGATAATGCAATTTGTAGGCTATTTGCTTTGGCGATAAGTAGCTTGTTTATTAAAATTAAATCACTGGTATTTAGTGTTTTTAAATCTAAATTTAAGCTTTCGGATAAGGGAATTTTCGAATAATTAAAACCCCAAAATAAGTAAAAGCAAAATGGCATCACCGTAATGATGCCAAATAATTTTATAAAGAAAGAAAGACTGTTTTTTTTAATGTTCTTAACCCATTTTATAAAGATGTAAATAAAATAAACGCCAATAATTGCATAAAACAAATCGCCTACAGAAAATGAAGTCCACCCAAAAAGATGGCGTTGAAATTTTGAAAATGGCACGTAAAAAAAATGGTAGTAGGTTGTTTGATTGCCGCTTAAATGTGATAAAAGATAATTTACAGCAAAAATTTGCGTTATAAATAAACCTAAAATTAGCCAAAATAGATGAATTTTTTTCATAAAAATAAAAGCGTTAAATTAGAAAAGTTTTGGTTATGAACATTATTTTTTCTTTATTAACATCTAGATGTGTAAAATATTGATTGGGATAAACACTTATAATAGCATTAAAAAATTACATTTGTGTAATGGAAAATTTAAAGAAAATAAAACCGCAAATCCGCAGTAATTCGGCAGTTATAAATTTAGAGTCAGGCAAATTACCACCACAAGCTCTCGATTTAGAAGAAGCCGTTTTAGGCGCTATGATGATTGATAAAAAAGGTATTGATGATGTTATTGATATGTTACATCCCGAGGCTTTTTACAAAGAATCAAATCAACGTATTTATAAAGCTATTTATATTTTATTTGAATCGGCGCAACCCATAGATTTACTAACGGTTTCTAACCAACTAAAATCACAAGGCGATTTAGATTTTGTGGGTGGCGATTTTTATTTGATTAGCCTTACTCAAAAAGTAGCATCGTCGGCTCATATTGAATATCATGCTCGTATAATTCTCCAAAAATATATTCAACGCCGGTTGATTACTATCTCAAATGAAATTATTCAAGAATCATACGATGAAACCGTAGATGTTTTTGATTTGCTCGATGATGCCGAAAGTAAAATATTTGAGGTTACACAAGGAAATATTAAAAAGAGTTCAGAAGACGCCTATAGTTTGGTGAAACAAGCCATTGATAAAATTGAGGAAATTTCAGTCCAAAAAGGGATGAGTGGCGTTCAATCTGGTTTTAATAAAATTGATGATGTTACTTCGGGATGGCAACCATCCGATTTAATTATTATTGCTGCAAGACCAGGTATGGGTAAAACTGCTTTTGTCATGTCTATGGCAAAAAATATTGCGATAAATTCTAAAAAAGGCGTTGCTATTTTTTCACTCGAAATGAGCTCAGTTCAATTGATTACACGTATGATTTCAAGTGAAACCAATTTGCCTTCCGAAAAATTAAGAAAAGGAAATTTAATGGCTCACGAGTGGGAACAACTCAACGTGAAAGTTAAAGATTTATCAAATGCCCCAATTTATATTGATGATACGCCATCTTTATCAATTTTTGACTTACGTGCCAAAGCGCGTCGTTTGGTATCACAGCACGATATTAAAATTATCATTATTGATTATTTGCAGTTAATGACTTCTGGAGCCAATAATAAAACTGGAAATCGCGAACAAGAAATTTCAACTATTTCTAGAAATCTGAAAGCTTTAGCTAAGGAATTAGAAATTCCTGTCATTGCCTTATCACAATTATCGCGTGCCGTTGAAACGCGTGGTGGCTCAAAACGCCCTTTGTTGTCCGATTTGCGTGAATCGGGAGCTATTGAACAAGATGCTGATATTGTTTCATTTATTTACCGTCCAGAATACTATCAATTGACAGAATGGGATGATGACGCCCGTACTAATTGTGAAGGTCAAGCCGAATTTATTATCGCTAAACATCGCAATGGTGGTTTAGAAAATGTTCGCTTAAAATTTACGAGTCGTTTAGCCCAATTTTCAAATTTGGAAGAAGAGTATGGAACGGAATTCCAATCTAAAATGAATGAATTTAATGTTTCAAAACACTCTGTTATGCCAAATGAAGCTTTTGGAGATGACAGTTATGAAAACGAAAATGAGGTTCCTTTTTAATCAAATTAAAGGTTTATAAATGTCTAAACTAGCTATAATTTTTACCTTTTTTTTATGTCTGACATTTAAAAGTGTTTTGGCGTCGTATATTCTCATTCCGATGGATGCAGAAACACAACAAAATCATCTAAAAGCTTATGGTGTCACTTTTTTATCATTGCAAGAACAACATAAAGTACAATGGTTATTAAATTATAGAGGGGGCTCATTTTTATTAGAAGACCTTAAATTTATAAGAGATGCTTGCACGGTTAGAGGTATTTCTTTTGAGGTCATTAGTGATCAAAAAGCATTGTCGATTTTAGAAGAAATTAAAAGTCCTTCTCAAAATATGGATGCTGTAATTCTTGAAAAAGCGCCAAAAATTGCGGTATATTCTCCTAAAGAAAAAAAACCTTGGGATGACGCTGTAACAATGGTTTTAACCTATGCCGAAATTCCCTATACCGTAATTTACGATGAAGAAATTTTAAATGATGACTTATTAAAATATGAATGGTTGCATATTCATCACGAAGATTTTACAGGACAATATGGAAAGTTTTATGGCGCATACCGTACAGCGCCTTGGTATTTAGATGAAAAATTTGGAGCAGAAGCTTTAGCTAAAAAGCTTGGCTATAATAAAGTCTCACTAGAAAAATTAGCCGTTGCTAAACGTATTAAAGAGTTTGTAATTGGAGGTGGATTCCTTTTCGCCATGTGCTCTGCAACAGATAGTTTTGATATTGCCTTATCTGCCGATGGTGTTGATATTTGTGAGCCGATGTTTGATGGCGATCCCGCAACACCTAATTATCAAGATAAAATCGATTTTTCAAAAACCTTGGCTTTTACAAACTATACTTTAGAACGCAATCCATTGGTTTACGAATACGCTTCAATTGATATGACTACAAAGAGAAATATATTAAGAACAGAAGATTATTTTACACTTAAAGATTTTTCGGCAAAATGGGATCCAGTGGCTAGTATGTTGTGTCAAAATCACACGCAATTAGTTAAGGGATTTATGGGGCAAACTACTGCTTTTGATAGCAATACCATTAAACCAACCGTTTTGGTGATGGGCGAAAATCAGGTAAATGGCGAAGCTAAATATATTCACGGTATAGAAGGAAAAGGCATGTTTACCTTTTATGGCGGTCATGACCCAGAAGATTATCAACACAGGGTGGGCGACCCAAAAACCGAAATGGCATTACACCCAAATTCGCCTGGTTACCGACTTATTTTAAACAACATTCTGTTTCCTGCAGCTCAAAAGAAAAAACAGAAAACCTAATAGCAAAAGTTTTATTTGTAAATTTTTTACTATTAATTATTTGGGTT
>JAVHOP010000069.1:0-11860 GCA_036170135.1 Flavobacteriaceae bacterium
TCATTAATAAAACCGAAACTCCAATAATACCAGCTAGTCCAAAAATCCAACCAATTGAATTTTTAAGAACTACTAAAAACACACATGCAAATAAAATTATGGTAGCGACTTCATTCCAAATTCTGAGTCCAAAAGCCGAGAACTTAATTTCACCTCTAGTCATTTGGTTGTAAATTAACTGACAAGAATAGTGATAAATATACAAAGCCAAGACAAAGCCCAATTTAATGAGCATCCAACCTTGCGTTAAATAAAACGGCATTTTATACAACATCCAAAATGCAAAGAAACTTGCCAAAATAGCCGAAGGCCAAGTAATCATATACAGCAAGCGTTTGCTCATTAAGAGGTATTGTTTGCGCAAAATGGCACTCTCATATTCTGGTTTATCTTCGGCTTCTTTAAAATAGATAAAAAGGCGAATTATGTAAAATAAACCTGCAAACCAAGTGGTTACAAAAATAATATGCAATGATTTCATGTATAGATAGTTCATAGCTGTCTTTATTAGCTTTCAAAAATATTTATATTAATTTAAAAATGGTCTTATTTTAAATAAAAAAGCAAAAGGACAAATTTTTTATCCTTTTGCTTAGTTCTAATGCTTAGTTCTAAATAAAATGAATATTATTATTTTATCAGTACACCTTCTTCAATCAAAATAGGATAAACATAGCCTTTCCCAAAATCTTTATTTAAAGTCACATTTCCTTTAAAGGTAAGTGTATCGCCCACTTTTATTGATTCGGTAGTTGAAATTGACAAATTGCTTTTGGTATTAAATCGTGTCCCATCAATAATATGAACCCAATTTCTATCCATAATGCCACTATTAACTTTAACAACAAGGCCTCTTATAATAACAGACTTCCCGGCATAAGATTTTTCATCTTTAAAAAGTTCTGCCAAGCTGATGCCGTTTTTTGCTTTGTCAATTTTAACTTTGTCAATTATAGCCATCTCTTCTTCAGCACTTAACTGCTTGCCTAAAGATAATTTAATTGGGTTAGAACGAATGCCTTCTGCAAAAATTATTTCATCAAATTTTTTATTGAGTGTTTTACTTTCAAAGTCTTTCATAAGCATTCCGCCGTCATAATAATATGTATCGCCAACTTTTACGACTCTATTTGGTACAGCCATCCAATATTTTTTTCCATTTTCATCAACATTGAGGTAGGTGTAAGTTTCGGCATTTACAAATTCGACAATAACAATTTTGTGAGCGATAGTGTCAGTAGGGTTATGAGTGCCTTTCATATTTGAATAATCTGTTTTCTCTTTGCAACTAAATATCAATAAAGCACTAAAAATTAAGGTAAAAAGTTTTATTTGATTTTTCATGTTTTTTAATTTTAATTCGAGACAAAAATAGTCATAAATTAGATTTTGTTTTATGATTTAAATCAGCATTTTTATAGGCGTAAAAGCGAATAAAATGTATTTAAATTTCAACCCAACCACCCCTATAAAATAAAATATTTTTAATAGATTTACCAATTCTGTAAAAAAACAAAATTATCAACCAAACCAATGAAATCATTTACAATCAAAGAAATCAATGCACTTTTAAAAGGCGAATTGATTGGCGATACTAATATAGAAATAACGGGGCCTGAAGAATTAAAACGGGCTGTCGAAAATCAAATATCGATTATAGGGAACTCAAAATATGTAAAAGATTGGGGAATATCTAAGGCTTGTGCTGCCATAGTTAATGAAGATATTACAATAGAACCCGGCATAAATCGCGCTTTTATCAAAGTAAAAAATCCCGACTTGGCAATGGGCAAAATTCTAGAATTATTCAACCCAGGATTGCCAGAATTTGACCAAGATATTCATCCATCAGCGGTTATACATCAAACTGCAATAATAGGTAAAGCATGTAAAATTGGCGCTGGTTGCTATATTGGAAAAGGTGTTGTTTTGGGCGATGGCGTAGTGTTATTCCCAAATGTTACCATCCTAGATGATACAAAAATTGGCAATAATACCATTATCTGGTCGGGTACAGTTATTAGAGAGCGCAGTGAAATTGGCAGTAATTGTCTTTTTCATATCAATGTAAGTATAGGCGCCGATGGTTTCGGATTTCGCCCAAGAGATGATGGAAGCGGATTGGTTAAAATTCTCCAAATTGGCAATGTAATTATTGGGAATGATGTTGAAATTGGCGCTAATTCTTGTGTTGATCGCGGCAAGTTTAGCGCAACTATTATTGGTGATGGATGTAAGATAGACAATCTCGTTCAAATTGCTCATAATTGTGTGATGGGTCGCTCATGTATTATGGCCGGTCATAGTGGTTTAGCGGGTTCGGTAACTTTGGGTGACGGTGTTATTATTGGCGGAAGTGCCTCAATAAAAGATCATATAACGCTTCATTCTGGTGTGGTTGTCGGTGCTGGATCTGGTGTTTTAAACGATGTTGCCGCAGGAAAGACCGTTTTGGGATATCCAGCACAAGATTCTAGAGAGATGTTAAAACAGTGGGTGATGATGCGCAAATTGACTAAGTAGTTTTCGCCCAATTTTCAATCCAAGTCGCCAATAAGTTTGCCCAAGCATTATCATCGTTTAAACAAGCAATGACATTGAATTGTTTCCCGCCATTTTCTATAAACGAATGTTTGGCTTCCATACCAATTTCTTCAAGGGTTTCGAGACAATCGGATACAAAAGCAGGTGTAACAATAGCTAAGTTTTTAATACCGCTTAAAGCGAAATTTTTAATGATATTACTGGTGTAGGGCTGTAACCAAGGGTCGCGTCCTAAACGCGATTGAAAAGACACGCTGTAAGTACCTTGTTTTAATTGTAGTTTTTTGGCAACCAAACGGGTCGTTTCATAACACTGATGACGGTAACAAAAATTGTGCGCAGGCGATTTGGTTATACAGCATGAGCCGTCAATTTTACAATGAGACTTGGTAATATCCGATTTTTTAATATGCCTTTCCGGAACGCCGTGGTACGAAAATAAAAGGTGTTCTGGTTTTAAAATATCGAGTTGTTTCTTAACGCTATTACTTAATACCTCAATATAATCGGATTGATGGTAAAAAGCAGGCAAATGCGTTAACTTGATATTAGGAAATTGGGTTTTGATAATTTTTTTAGCTAAAACTACTATGGTTTCGGTTGTAGCCATGGCAAATTGTGGATAAAGCGGAATCACGAAAATTTCGGTTACCCCTTGTGCAGCTAATTTTTCAATCCCACTTTTTAAAGACGGATTGCCGTAACGCATGGCTAACTCAACTGGAAAATTGGTATGGGTACGGACTTTTTTTAATAAGCGTTCAGAATATACAGTTAATGGAGACCCTTCGTCTGTCCAAACTTTTTGGTAGGCTTTGGCCGATTTTTTTGGTCGTGTATTTAAAATAATGCCTTTTACCAATAATAAGCGACCTAAATAGTTGATATCTATTACGCGCTCATCCATTAAAAATTCTCCCAAATATTTTTTGACATCTTTAGGATTTGCACTATCTGGTGAACCAAGATTGACTAATAAAGCGCCCTTTTTATTCATTAGTTGTATGTTTATTTAAGGTATATTGTTTTGGGGTCACACCAAATTTACGTTTAAATGCCGAAATAAAATGGGTGGCAGAGCTATATCCAACTTCAATTGCTATTTCGTTGATATTTAATCTGTTTTGATCTAATAATTTACGTGCATATTCCATTTTATAATTTAATAAATAAGTAAATGCAGGCATCTTGTAAAGGTCTTTAAATCCAATTTTTAATTTTTTAACATTTAAACCAATATCTTTTGAAAGGCTTTCGAGGCTTGGTGGATTTAATAGATCTTTTAGCAAAATATCTTTTGCCTTCTTAATTTTGACGATTTCATCAGAGTTAGAAACAAATGGGCATTGTTCTACATTCTCGTTAAAAGTTTCATTAAAATAAAGACTTAAAATTTCATAAATTTTACCGCGAACATATAAATTTTGAAAAGTGGAGTTTATTTTATTTGAGAATAATTGTTCGGCAGAATTCACTATTTCAGACGAAATAGATTTGGTTTGCAGAATGGTTTGATTCGAATCAAAATTTTGGATGGGAAAATCGGCGCGGCTAACATCCGAAAATATTTGATGAAAGTGTTTTACTTTAAGAAGGATTCCAACTAAAGTTGTATTGGGTTGTAAATCAAAAAAAAGAGTCATCGTTTCGGCTTTAAAAAAAGTAAAGCATGAATTGTAAGCCAATAGTTCAACACTACAATGGGGCATGTTAAAAGCCACTTTTAAACTTCCTTTTAAACAAAAGTAAAACTGAATATAATTGGCAGTTATTTGATGTTCTAAATGTAAAGGTACTTTATCGTCATTGGTGATAACTATAACCGATTTTTTTTCAGGGTCATTATAAAAAAAAGTAGGGTTTTTAGCGCTATTATTGTTGTATTTCATAAAAGGTGATATTTGTCATAAATTAATTTAAAAATTGTATTATGTGCTGTAAATCAGTATTTAATATATGCAAATATATAAAATTATTTTTAAATCTTTTGAGGTAATTTAAAGTTCTTTTAGCGTAACTTTTGCTCTTAATATCGCCGTAATTTTGTGACATTAAAATTGAATATAAAATGATTGAAACTGGCTCTTTAAAATTTTACAATATAGGTTTAAGTTATAAGAAAGCTGATGTTGCTTTGAGAAGTAAATTTAGCATTTCTCACGAAAACCAAATTAAACTTTTAAAATCATTAAAAGATAAAGGAAGTGAGGGCGCTGTGGTAATTTCTACTTGTAACCGCATTGAAATTTTTGCTTTTGCAAAACACCCCTTTGAACTTATTGAAGAATTATGCAACTATTCTGAAGGAAGTATAGAAGAACTTATTAAAGTTTGCCATGTTTTTAAAAGCTATCAAGCCATTGACTATGCTTTTAGAATTGCAACTGGTTTAGATAGTCAAATTTTAGGTGATTATGAAATTGTAGGACAATTAAAAGTCGCCTTTAAACAAGCAAAAAAAGCGGGCGCAACCAATATGTTTTTAGAACGTCTTTTTAATGCCGCATTACACGCTAGCAAACAAGTAAAAAATAATACAAAATTAAGTTCAGGAACAACAACTGTTGCTTATGCTGCCATTCAATATTTGCAAGAAAATATTCCGCAACTAAACCATAAAAAAGTCGTTTTATACGGATTAGGAAATATCGGAAAGCATACCGCTTTAAATATTAAGGAATATATTGATGTTAATAATGTTATTTTAATTAATAGAACATTTCAAAAAGCTCAAGAATTTGCTACAGAATATAACTTAGTAGCTCAAAAAGTAGAGAATCTAAAATCTGAGTTAGAAACTGCCGATATCTTAATTGTTGCCACTGGTGCAAGTGTGCCAACCATTACGCAAGAAGTAATCAATTCAAAAAGAAACCTTTGCATTTTAGATTTATCTATTCCAAGTAATGTCGATTCAAAATTAGGTAACCTTGATAACATCACTTTAATAAATGTAGATCAACTATCTAAAATTACCGATAAAACAATTGCTATCAGACAAACACAAGTTCCCTTTGCCGAAGCTATTATTGAAGAAAATAAGAAAGATTTGTTAGAATGGGTAGAAGGTAGAAAACATACTCCTGCATTGGCCGAATTAAAAAGATCTCTAGAAACACTTCAGGTTGAAGGAATTAGTTATTTTAAAAGAAAAGATCCCGACTTTGATTGCGGTCAAGCCGAATTAATTACCTCTCACATGATTCAAAAAATTACCACTAAATTTGCCAAACATTTAAAAAACGAAGACACTCAAATTGGTAATAGTATTGAGTTAATTCGTAAAATTTTTGAAGTGGAGGTTTAGCAATGGAAGAAAAAATAATTAGAATTGGCACACGGTCAAGTGAATTGGCTTTGTGGCAAGCAAGTACAGTGCAAAAACAACTTGAATCCATTCAAGTTAAAAGCGAAATTATAAAAATTGATTCTACAGGTGATTTTGTTCTAAACAAACCTTTATATGAACTTGGGGTTGTGGGCGTTTTTACCAGAAATTTAGATGCCGCACTTTTAAATGCTGATATTGACATTGCTGTTCATTCAATGAAAGATGTACCAACTGTTTTGCCTAAAGGCATTATTCAAGCAGCGGTTTTAAAACGAGCCAATCATAACGATATAATGGTTTTTAATGATAATTGTGAGTTTCTGTCTCAAGAACATGCTGTTATTGCTACAGGTAGTTTACGCCGAAAAGCGCAATGGTTAAACAAATATCCAAGCCATACTATTGTCGATTTAAGAGGAAATGTGAATACGCGTTTAAAAAAGTTGGAAGACAATAAATGGAATGGTGCCATTTTTGCAGCAGCAGGTTTACAGCGCATCAAAAAATTACCCGAAAATCACATCAAATTAAGTTGGATGCTTCCAGCGCCAGCTCAAGGTGTGATTATGATTGCTGCGCTTGAGAGCAACGCGTTTGCGCTTGAAGCTTGTAAGCAATTAAACGATAGAGAAACCGAAATTTGTGCTCAAATTGAACGCGAGTTTTTAAATACACTCGAAGGCGGTTGTACCGCGCCAATTGGGGCTTTAGCTCTTATTAAAGAAGATGAAAATAAGGTTCAGGAAATCAACTTTAAAGGAGCTTTGTTTAGCCTTGACGGAAAGAAAAAAGTAGAAATCAACCGCATTGTAAAAATTGACGAATGTCAAGATTTAGGTAAATGGTGTGGTAGAGAAGTCTTGAAAAATGGCGGGCAGCGGTTGATGTTAGACGAAGGACTCAAAGAATCTTTTGAGTATCATATTTATTCAACAAAAGAGTTGTCTAAATCGCAACAAGCATTGTTTTCTAATAACATAAAGGTAACTTACAGCGATTTTATTAGAATTAAACACAACCGGTTAAAACCCGAAATCTTTAAAAAGGTCCACCAACACGTGGTATTTACAAGTCAGAATGCCGTTGAAGGCGTCTTGCAAAACTTTGTAGCATCCGACTTAAATTTTACAAATATTTATTGTGTAGGTCGCCGTACCAAAAAACTGATTGAAGATAAAATAGGAAAAGTTAAACATCTTGAGCAATCGGCTACAAAATTGGCCGAATACCTGTTAATGCAAGTAAAAAATAAAGAAGAAGTTACTTTTTTCTGTGGCGATTTAAGGCGTGACGAATTGCCCGAAATCCTCGAAAAAAACAATATTAACCTTACAGAAATTGAGGTTTACAGCACACAAGATAGTGCTACAACCTTAACCGAAACCTATGATGGACTCTTATTTTTTAGTCCATCTGCTATTCAAAATTACTTAGCTTCAAATAAGGTTTCAGAAATTATGGTGTTTTGCATAGGCGAAACCACAGCTGCTGAAGCTAAAAAGTATTTTACTAATGTCAAATCGGCTAAGTTACCAACGGTTAATCATGTAATTGACCTTGTAAACGAATCCTTTAAATAATAAAACTATGTTAAGAACCAGAAGATTACGTAAAACCGATAGCATCCGTCGGTTGGTGCGCGAAACTAAACTGAGTGTTGATGATTTTATTTACCCACTTTTTATTGAAGAAGGTAATAATATTGCCAAAGAAATTAAATCGATGCCTGGAATTAAACGTTTTTCTATTGATAGGATTGACGAGGAATTAGATGAAGTTGTCGCTTTAAATATTCCTGCCGTTTTGCTTTTCGGAATTCCATCCGAAAAAGATGATACCGGTTCCGAAACGTGGAATGATAAAGGTGTGATCCAACAAGCCATCCGACATATCAAAAAAAAATACCCTAATTTGTATGTCATTACTGATGTTTGTTTTTGCGAATATACCAGTCACGGACACTGTGGTATTATTCACGATAACGATGTTGATAATGACGAAACATTGCCAAATATTGCCAAACAAGTATTGTCGCATGTTAAGGCTGGAGCCGATATGGTTGCGCCTTCTGGGATGATGGATGGCACCATTCAAACCATTCGCGAAGCTTTAGATAGCGCGGGTTTTTACAATTTGCCAATTATGGCTTATGCGGTTAAATTCGCTTCTGCCTTTTACGGACCGTTTAGAGACGCTGCCGATTCAGCACCTGCTTTTGGTGATCGTCGAACCTATCAAATGGACCCGGCAAATAGGCGTGAGGCGATGATTGAAGCTAGTTATGATGATGCTGAAGGTGCTGATATTATTATGGTAAAACCGGCTTTATCTTATTTGGATATTATTAGAGATACCAAAAATAACACCGAAAAACCAGTGGCTTGTTATAATGTGAGTGGCGAATATGCCATGATTAAAGCTGCTGCACAAAATGGTTGGATTGATGGAGAACGGGTGATGATGGAAAGTCTGTTATCAATGAAACGCGCTGGAGCTGATATCATAATAACTTATTTTGCCAAAGAAGCTGCTAAAGTTTTAGCTAGAAAATAAATGTTATTCCTCCGCAAGCAGGAAACTCATATATTAAATTTTGTAAGCCTGAACAAAGTCGAAGGCTAGATACTAAATACTAAAAAATGAACTTTAAAAAATCACAAGAACTCTATAAAAAAGGATTGGTTCACATGGTTGGCGCTGTAAATTCGCCAGTTCGTGCCTTTGCATCGGTCGGTGGCAATCCGTTATTTATAAAAAAAGGAAAAGGAAGTCAGATTGTAGATGTTGACAACAATAAGTATGTCGATTTTGTGTTGTCGTATGGCCCGATGATTTTAGGTCATCGCCATAAAAAAGTCCAAAATGCCATCCTTAAAGCCCTAAAAAACGGTTATACATTTGGTGCGAGTACCGAGAGCGAAATTAAATTAGCCGAAATAGTATGTGATGCTTTTCCAGGAATGGATAAAGTGCGTTTTGTAAGTTCGGGAACCGAGGCTGTTTTAAGTGCCATTCGCTTGGCGCGCGCTTTTACCGGCCACGATAAAATAGTGAAATTTGCAGGTTGTTACCACGGTCATTCTGATGCTTTATTGGTTGCTGCCGGTTCTGGTTTGGCAACATTGAGCATTCCGGGAAGTAAAGGCGTACCAAATGATGCCGTTAAAAATACTTTGATAGCCGAATACAACAATTTAGAAAGCGTTAAAAATCAAATCGAAAAACATAGCGATATTGCCGCCATCATAATTGAACCTGTAGGGGGAAATATGGGCGTTGTTTTGCCACAAAATAACTTTTTAAAAGATTTGCATAAGCTCGCTAAAGCGAATGGCATTTTGCTAATTTGTGATGAAGTGATGACGGGATTCCGTTCAAAATATGGTGGTGCACAAGAATTGCTAGGTGTTACAGCCGATATTACCTGTTTGGGCAAAGTAGTAGGCGGCGGATTTCCGGTAGGGGCTTATGGTGCTCGGAATGAAATTATGGAAATGGTTTCGCCACTAGGACCGATGTATCAAGCTGGAACACTATCTGGTAATCCCATTGCGATGGCTTCTGGAATGGCGACTTTACGTGAATTGAAACGTCAGAATCCGTATGATAAATTTGAGGCAATTGGTGAACGCTTAAAAAAGAAGATGCTTGACGCTGCCAAAGAAAATAATATCGATTTGGTTGTAAATCGTTTTGGGTCGATGATTAATCCGTTTTTTACAAAAACTAAGGTAATCGATTTTAAAACAGCACAAACCAGCGATACCAAAAAATTTGGCATTTTCTTTTGGGAAATGATTAAGAATGGTGTGTTTTTGCCACCATCACAATTTGAAGCTTGGTTTTTATCATCCGCTTTAAGCGAAGCAGATATTCAAAAAACAGAAAAAGCGATTGAAGTTGCCATGAAAAAAGTAGCTGAATAGCCTTTAGCTCTTGGCTTTTTGCATATAGATTTATAATGAGAAATTTTAGAACTTTTGAAATTTGGAAACAAGGTATAACACTTGTAAAGTTGATTTATGAGGTGGTTAAATTACTTCCAAAAGAAGAAAATTTTGGACTTAAAAGCCAACTATCAAGAGCTGTTGTTTCCATACCTTCTAATATAGCCGAAGGTTGTAGTAGAAATAGTGAAATAGAATTTAAGCGTTTTTTAGAAATAGCACTTGGTTCTTTATTTGAAATTGAAACTCAGTTAATAATAATTCAGGAATTAAATTTTGTAAAGAATGACGATTTAGTGCAAATTATGCCACTAATTGAAAAAGAAGGTAAAATGATTCATACACTAATTAATAAAATTAAAAAAAGCTAAAGGCTAAAAGCCAAAAGCTAAAAAATGATTAAAAAATACCAGATACCAGTTACCTAATACAAGATACTAAGAAATGAAAAACGATTTATATTTAAGAGCCTTAAAAGGCGAAACTGTTGAACGTCCACCCGTGTGGATGATGCGACAAGCGGGACGATTTTTACCGGATTTTAGAACTTTACGCGATAAATACGACTTCTTTACACGGTGTCAAACGCCAGAATTAGCGACTGCAATAACCATGATGCCGGTAAAACAAGTGGGTGTTGACGCCGCGATTTTGTTTTCGGATATTTTAGTGATTCCGCAAGCAATGGGCATTGAAGTGCAGATGAAACCTAATTTTGGACCTTATATACCAAATCCGATTCGCACACAAAAAGATGTAGATGCTATTCAAATTCCTGATGTAAATTATGCTTTAAAATACGTGATGGATGCTGTAAAAATGACCAAACAAGAACTCAATAACGAAGTGCCATTAATTGGTTTTGCTGGGGCGCCTTGGACGATTTTATGTTATGTAGTGCAAGGACAAGGTTCAAAAACCTATGATAAAACTAAAGAATTTTGTTTTACTAATCCGGTTGCAGCGCATCTTATGTTGCAAAAAATAACCGATACAACAATCGCCTATTTACGCGCTAAAGTTAAGGCTGGTGTTGATGCGGTTCAGATATTTGATTCATGGGGCGGAATGTTAGCACCTTTAGATTATCAAGAATTTTCTTGGTTTTATATCAACCAAATCATCGAAGCTTTAAAAGATGAAACGCATGTCATTGCTTTTGCAAAAGGTTGCTGGTATGCACTCGAAGATATGAGTAAATCTAATGCTTCGGCTTTAGGTGTCGATTGGACCATTACACCACAATTGGCTAGAAAATTAACTTCTGGTAAAACCTTGCAAGGCAATTTAGACCCTGCAAGATTATTATCACCTATCCCTGAAATTAAAAAAATGACCAAAGCGATGATTGATGCTTTTGGTAAAGATAGATACATTGTTAACTTAGGACACGGAATTTTACCAAATACCCCGGTTGACCACGCCAAAGCGTTTGTTGAAACGGTTAAAGAATACGGAATTTAGTTATAAGTTATAAGTTATAAGTCTTAAGTCTTAAGTATTAAGTTATGGTAAATTATAAAAATTTTAAAGTTTGGAAAAAAGCTCATGCGTTGGTTCTTGATATTTATAAGCTTTTACTACAATTTCCTAAAGACGAACAGTTTAATTTAGTATCACAAATAAAAAGAGCAGTTGTTTCTATTCCGACTAATATCGCAGAAGGCAGTGGCAGAGAAACACAAAAGGAGTTAATACGATTTTTATATATTGCCTCTGGTTCAGCAAACGAATTAGAATATTTATTATTGTTATCTAATGAATTACAACTAATAAAAGATGAAGATTCACAAAGTATATTAAATGAAATAGATCAAATTAAAAGAATGCTTGCCGCATTTATTCTAAAAATAAAAGCAAGCTTATAAGATAAAATGCAATACTTAATGCTTAAAGCGTATAGCTTATTACTTAAAAATTAAAACTAAAAAAATGAATACAACACTTATCCAAAAATATAACATCCCGGGTCCCAGATATACCAGTTATCCTACCGTTCCGTTTTGGGATGAAGCGGGTATTGCTCTAAACGATTGGA
>JAVHOP010000069.1:11960-13341 GCA_036170135.1 Flavobacteriaceae bacterium
AGTTATCCTACCGTTCCGTTTTGGGATGAAGCGGGTATTGCTCTAAACGATTGGAAAGAAACTGCTAAAAGGGCTTTTATAGAAAGTAACGATATTGAAGGAATTAGCATTTATATTCACCTGCCTTTTTGCGAAAGTCTGTGTACGTTTTGTGCTTGCCATAAAAAAATTACCAAACAGCACGATGTTGAAACGCCTTATATAGAAACCGTTTTAAAGGAGTGGCAATTGTATTGTAATTTATTTGGCACAAAGCCTCGCATTAAAGAAATCCATTTAGGTGGCGGTACACCGACATTTTTTGCGCCTAAAAATCTTAAAATATTAATAAATGGTATTTTAAAAAATGCCGAAAAAGTCGAGAATTATAGTTTTAGTTTTGAAGGACATCCTAATAATTCATCTAAAGCACATTTACAAGCTTTATACGATTTAGGGTTTACCCGAAGCAGTTTTGGCGTCCAAGATTACGATCCTAAAGTGCAACAAGCCATCCACCGTTTTCAGCCGTTTGAAAAAGTAAAAGAAGCAACCGATAATTCAAGATTGATTGGTTATGAATCGGTTAGTCACGATTTGGTTTTCGGATTGCCTTTTCAAACCGAAGATAGCATTCGCAATACCATCAAACATACTATTGAACTAAAACCCGATCGAATTGCGTATTACAGTTATGCACATGTGCCTTGGATAAAAGGTGTTGGTCAGCGCGGATTTGATGAAAATGATTTGCCAAAAGATGATGAAAAACGTCATTTATACGAATTGGGTAAACAACTCTTTTTTGATGCTGGTTATGTTGAGGTTGGGATGGATCATTTTGCTTTGCCAACTGATACGTTGTTTAAAGCGATGAAAAACAAAACCTTGCACCGTAATTTTATGGGATATAGTGCCGGAAAAACTAAGCTGATGGTAGGTTTAGGTATGTCGGCAATAAGCGATTCTTGGTACGCTTTTGCACAAAATGAAAAGACTGTCGAAGATTATACCGAACGTGTAAACCAAGGAATTTTGCCAATTTTTAGAGGACATCTATTAACCAAAACCGATTTAATTATCCGCAAACACATCTTAAATTTAATGTGTAATATGGAGACTGAGTTTAATTTAGGTTTATCTACGCAAGTAAAACAAGAAATTATTGCACGTCTTCAAGAGATTATTGAGGACGATTTAATAGAAATAACCGATAGAAAAGTTATCGTAAAAGAATCAGGCAGAATGTTTATCCGCAATATTTGTATGGCATTCGATTTGCGTTTAATTGAAAACAAACCCGATACCCGTATTTTCTCAATGACGATATAATACCACTGACGCTTAGTTTGTTAACTATAAAAAAAGAAGTTTTATGAAATATGTTTCATAAAACTTCTTT
>JAVHOP010000070.1:0-13212 GCA_036170135.1 Flavobacteriaceae bacterium
CTAAGCCGACAAGAACGTGTCTTTACTCCACGCTACTTGCCTTAACCAAGACCGATAAGCGTAACTCCAAAACTACCATACAACTTCTGTCTTTCCTTTTTCTTTTAAATAAACATTTGTTTTGCTAAAATGTTTGTTGCCAAACCAATAACCACGGTTGGCGCTTAAAGGCGATGGATGACCACTAGTTAAAATGCAATGTTTTGCAGGGTTTATATTTTTGCCTTTCATTTTGGCAAAACCACCCCAAAGCAAAAAAACAACATGTTCTTTTTTATCTGAAACAAGCTGAATAACTGCATCGGTAAATTGTTCCCAGCCTTGATTTTGATGCGAACCTGCTTGATGTGCGCGAACCGTTAAAGTGGCATTTAGCAATAGTACGCCTTGTTTAGCCCAAGATTCTAAATTGCCACTTTGTGGAATGGGTTTGCCAACATCAGATAGCAATTCTTTAAAAATATTGCACAATGATGGTGGATGCGCTACACCATCATTAACCGAAAAACACAAACCATTGGCTTGCCCTACATCGTGATACGGATCTTGGCCAATAATGACGACTTTTACATCCTCAAAATCGCAAGCATTAAAAGCGGCAAAAATCTGATTTCCTTTAGGATAACAAACGTGTTGTTGGTATTCTGATTTTACAAAATCGGTTAGGTTTACAAAATATTCCTTTTCAAACTCTGATTCTAAAACAGCCTTCCAACCCGATGAGATATTAACATTTAAAGCCATAAATCAATCTCCTTCATTTAAATTATTAAACTTATTTTTGTGTGATTTCAAAAATACAACATTGTCACATAAAATCAGTTTAAAAACCTTACAAGATTTAGAATTTAACGTCGTGTTAAACAAAGTAGCCGACCGTTGTCAGACTACATTGGGAAAGGAATTGGTTTCTAAAATTGAACCGCTCACCCAAAAAGAACCGCTTCAAAAAGCCTTGCAATTGACCAATGAATATCTGTCGTCATACGAAAATGAAAATCAGTTACCATCTCCTTATTTTGATGAAGTTACAAAAGAACTCAGCTATTTAGGTATTGAAAATAGCCTTTTAGAAATTGAATCATTTATAAAATTCGTAAAACTTACCAAATCTACAAAAGAGCTTTTAATTTTTTTAAAGAAATTTAAATCCTATTACCCGGGTTTATTTCAATTATCCGAAAGTATCGACTTTAAAGCCGATATTTTAAAACTCATCGCCGAAATTATCACCCCATTTGGCGAAATTCTGCAAAGTGCTTCGCCCTTATTGGATAGCATCCGCAAAGATATTCAAACCGTAAAAGGCAAAATTAGCAGTAGTTTTAATATTGCCTTATCAAGAGCTGCCAACGAGAATTATCTAGATGATATCAAGGAATCGGTTGTAGATCATCAGCGCGTATTAGCTGTAAAAGCTATGTATCGCAAAAAAGTTAAGGGGCTTTTATTGGGCGCTTCAAAAACGGGAAATACACTCTTTATTGCGCCCGAAGAAACGCTCAAACTCACCAGACAATTACAAAATTTGGAATTTGATGAGCAACAAGAAATCATCGAAATTCTCAAGGATTTGACCAACAATATTCGCCCGTTTGCCTTGGTTTTAAAAACCTATCAAGAATTTTTAGCTGTGCTCGATATGATTTCTGCAAAGGCGCGTTATGCCAAGCAAATAGGCGCTATTTTACCTATCATCAGCGATGAAAAAACAGCCAATTTTAAAGATGCTTATCACCCTTTGTTGCTTGAATACAACAACAAACACAAACTAAAAACCATTCCGCAAAGCCTAATTTTAAATCGAGAGCAACACATTATTGTCATTTCAGGTCCCAATGCAGGCGGAAAAAGTATTACCTTAAAAACAATTGGTTTGTTGCAAGTGATGTTTCAAAGTGGCTTGTTGGTACCAGTTCATCGCCAAAGTAGTTTTCATATTTTCGATACCATTTTAACCGATATTGGCGATAATCAATCTATTGAAAATCATTTAAGTACTTACAGTTATCGCCTAAAAAATATGCGTCGGTTTTTGCGAAAAAGCAACGACAATACACTCTTGTTAATAGATGAATTTGGCACGGGTAGCGACCCAGAATTAGGTGGCGCTTTGGCAGAAGTTTTTTTAGAAGAGTTTCATAACCTGCAAGCTTTTGGCGTTATTACCACGCATTACACCAACTTAAAAGTGTTAGCCGATGAACTGCAATTTACGGTAAATGCCAACATGCAATTTGATGAACGCACTTTAGAACCGTTGTATCAATTGTTTGTCGGTCAAGCCGGAAGCTCATTTACCTTTGAGGTTGCTAGTAAAAACGGAATTTCGTTCAGTCTCATTAATCGCGCTAAGAAAAAAGTTGACACCGGTAAAGTGCGCTTAGATAAGACCATTTCTAAACTTCAAAAGGAACGCAATAAACTACAAAAAAATTCGGATACACTAGAAAAAGCGCATGTTATCGCCAAAGAAAAAGGCGATTTATTGGCAACCGATCAGCAAAAAATCCATCAAAAGTTAGTTGAATTCAATGCCTTATACGATAACAATCAAAAAATGCTGACTTATGGTAGAAAAATAAATGAGTTTATAAATAAATATTTTCAAACCAAAAATAAAAAACAATTATTAGCCGATTTCTTTACTTGGACAACTGCCGAACAGACAAAATTTATTAAAAAAACAACACCTGAAATTAAAAAACCCAGCAAAAAAGAAAAGCAACAGGAAATCGCCCAAATAAAACAAGCAGCAGAAAAATTAAAAACAGTTGAAATTGAAGTTCTAAAAGAAGTTGAAGCTGTTAAAAAAATTGAAGAAAAGAAATCCGTTCTCAAAGCCAAACAATTAGCCAACTACCAATATAAAATAAACGACCGCGTACGCTTAATTGATAGCCAAACTACCGGACTCATCAATAAGATTGAAAAAAATAAAGTATTTATTAATTACGGATTTTTTACAACAACGGCCAAAATTAGCCAAATTGAACTCGTGGAGAAATCGTAACTTAAATTTGTTGAACGACTTAAAATATTATTTTATAACTTTACTGCCCTTAGTAAAAATAGAACATTAGATGAGAAATTTTGTTTTTGCTTTTATTAGCTTTTTAGCTTGGGCATTTTTGAGCGCAATGGCACACCAAAAGTTTTTTAGTGTTACCGCTGCATTAAATTCGCACGACTCAATAATTAATACGCAAAGCGAAGTTTCCACACCTATTTACAAGGACACTTTTGAAATAAAAAAAACAAAAATTGATAGTGTTTTTTCGTCACCTATTGTTAAAACTTATCTATCTACAACTATTTTTTACGGTGTTAAAAAAGATAATTTTAAAGAAATAAATAAAATTGACAGTTTATTAAAGGTGCTAAAATTGACACTTTTAAATAATTATGATGCGCATATTTTTATTGAAGGTCATACCGATAGTATCGGTCAAACGGATGCTAATTATTTAACCGGTTTAGAACACGCCAATAATTTTAAAGACTATTTATCATCACACGGAATTGAAGCTCTTAGAATAGAAACCGCGTCAAAAGGAGAATTAGCACCTAAATACGAAAATTCTTTAACAGAACATTTTAAAAATAGGCGATTAGAAATTACAGTCAAAACATTTAAAAATAAAAACGATGAACCTAAATAGTTATATTGAGCTATTTATATATATGTTTGGCTCTTTTTTAATAGGATATGGATTTGCCTATTATTATTATAAGCACAAGTTTGAAAAATTAAATTCAAATTTTGGTGCAAGACATATTAACGACAAGCTAGACGAAGTTGTTGTAGGCAAAATTAAAGCCAAAAAAACCTTTGAACGGGGCGGTTTAGAAGTAGCAGAAAACCGTCAAAGTAAAATCGATTTTTTTGTTGAAGAGCCTGTTATTAAACCTAAAGCCGCCGTCCCAAAAAAGAAATCGACTAAAAAGACTTAAGTTTCGCTTTCAAAACGCGCTGTTTCCCTGTCAAAAAAGGCATTTGCTTGCGCTACTAAATCTTGAACAAGGTCTAAAATTTCTACTTCACCTTCTTCTTCTAGGTCATCAAACCAGGTGATATCGTCGTCTTTCAGATTAATAACAAATCTAGGATATTCGGTGTGTATTACAAAAATAGCCTCTTGAAAATCGGTGTTATCGCCCAATAAAAATTTAGGTAGTTCCATGGTTTGAATGTATTAATTTTTTGGTAAGATAATCAAATCTTAAATATAATAATAATGCTGAGGCGGTTAATCCCGACAATAAGCCAATCCAAATGCCCATTGAACCATATCCAAGTGTTTTGCCCAAAATCCAAGAAATAGGAAAGCCAACAATCCAGTAAGCGATAAAGGTGATATAAGTTGGAATTTTTACGTCTTGTAATCCGCGTAAAGCCCCTAAAACAACTGCCTGAATGCCATCAGATATTTGAAAAAATCCGGTGATAATCAGCAAGGTTGAGGCTACTTTAATAACTTGCCAATTGTCAATATAAACCAATGGCAAATAATCTTTTAAAGTAAAAAATCCGATAGCAAAAACAAATTCAATCATAAAAATTTGTAAAAAAACGGATAGTGCAATGCGCCGCAATTCAATATATTGACCGAGACCTTTTTGGTTTCCAACCCTAATGGTAGCTGCAACGCCTAAACCTACGGCAATCATAAAGGTCATCGACGCTAAATTAAGTGCAATTTGATTGGCTGCTTGGTCTATAACACCTAGCGTGCCCGAAAGCCAAACTGCTGCCGTAAAAACAGCAACTTCAAAAAACATTTGCATGGCAGTTGGGAACCCTAGACTGATAATTTTTTTGAAACGTTCTTTTTGGATTTCGGCCCAACTTATTATTTTGATATAAGGAATAAATTTAGCTTTTGTATTTAAAATATACCACATAAAAACCATCATCGCGATTCTTGAAAACAAGGTCCCAATACCTGCGCCAATCAACTCGAGTCTCGGAAAAATCCAAATACCGTAAATTAGAAAATAATTAAAAATTATATTGATGATATTAGCGGCAATGGTAGCGTGCATGGCGTGTTTGGTTTGCGACAAACCATCGGCAAATTGTTTTGAAGCTTGAAAAATCATCAGTGGGATAATAGAAAATGCGATAATGCCCATATATGGAATAGCCAATTTAACCACTTCGGGAGGCTGGTTCATATTTTTTAATAGCGGTTTCCCTAATAAAAAAAGCAATAAAAACATGACTACCCCCAAGACGATAGAAAGCAGTAAGCCGTGTTGAAAATCAAGTCGTCCTTTTTCAATATTGTTACTACCATTGGCTTCGGCAATTAAAGGAGTTATGGCAAAAGTAAATCCGATTCCAATTGATAAGGCGATAAATACCACGCTATTACCTAACGAAACGGCGGCTAATTGCGTCGCTCCTAATCTACCAACCATCACATTATCGGCTAATCCAACCAAAACATGTCCTAGTTGACCGAGCATCACGGGGTAAGCCAATTTAAGATTGAAATTAAATTCTTTAGTATAGTTTGCTAATCGCAACAAGTTTGGTCTTTAAAAAATTAAGTTGGCAAATGTAATGCTTAAAACTAAAACTATAATACATTAATTAGGGTTTTGCTCTTCGCTTCGGTTTCTTTCCATTCACTTTGCGGATTGCTGTCTTTGGTTATCCCGCCACCAACATATAAAAATGCCATCTGATTTTTTAATTGCATACACCTTAAATTTACGAATAGCTCGGTTATTTTTTTAGAGTCGTCTTTTTTATTGATAATTCCCAAATAACCCGTATAGAAACTGCGATCGTATTGTTCGTTATTTTTGATAAAATCTATAGCGTCAAGTTTGGGCAAACCCGCAACAGCAGGTGTTGGATGTAAGCAATTTACCAATTTAAAAAGATTGAGTTCTTTAGGTAATTTACCTTTAATATCGGTGCAAATATGAACCAAATTACCCGCTTTTAAATTCCTTGTTTTTAGGGTTTTAAATTCAATTTTATTTTTATTAAAAACTTTTACCATGAAATTGGTAACCATTTGTTGCTCTTTAATTTCTTTTTCTTCCCAAATAATGTTTCCTTTAGGTTTTATAACTTGCGTCCCTGCCAAAGCCATCGTTGTAAAATTTGCGTCTTTAAGTGTTAGCAGTTTTTCTGGCGTTGCACCTAACCAAGTCCCTACTTTTGGGTGATGCCAATAATATGTTAAAGAATTGGGATATTTATATAACAATCTTTTAAAAACATCTTCCGATTTTATCTGTTCTGCACCGATATAAATTTTTCTTGATAAAACAACTTTCTCAAGTTTCTTTTGAGTGATTTCTAGAATGGCTTTATCAATTAATTTGATATAATCATCTTTTTCTAAAGACGATTTTTGGTCGAATGGTTCGTGCGTTGGTGCCGATTTTTTATAAAATTCATCTGTAATGATATGATTTTCGATAGTAGATGTTTCAAATGGGATTAAGACACTGCTTTCTTCTACATCAAATGGCGCAAACACAAAACCCGATTCGCTTAAATCTGTCGTTAAATTTAACGCATCATTTTTCTGAACAATGATGGTAATATCTTCAGCATTTGGCATTCTGAAAGCCACAAATGGCAATCGATTAGCTTTTGCAAATTGAAGTTTATTAAAAAATTTATGAATTGCCATCTCTCTAAAATTTATTTATTTTAAGCGCAATAGTGGTGAGTTTACAAAGTGAAATTAATTGATTTTCTGCATTGGTAACTTTAATTTCCCAAAGTTGCGTAGTTCTACCTTTGTGCAGAATTCTTGCAGTTGCAAAAACAAAACCTTCTTTTACAGATTTAATATGATTTGCTGAAATTTCAATACCCCGAATTTCGAATTCATTGCTGTCAAAAAACAGATGAGATGCCGCACTTCCAACGCTTTCGGCTAGAGCCACTGTAGCGCCACCGTGCAAAATACCATTTGGCTGATAAACTTTTGATGTTACAGGCATCTTGGCAACCAAAAAATCATCACCGTAATCAATATATTCTATGTCAAGCGTTTGCATTAATGTATTTTGAGAAATGGCATTGAGTTGCGCAAGGGTTTCTGTTTTTAGCATGCTTTAAATTTTTGCAGTAAAATTAAACAAATAATAAGTACATATTTATCAAAGTTTGTAACTTTGTGAACTACTAAAAAAATTAAAATATGATTTATAAAGTTAGGGTAATAGCCGACCTAGATGAGGATGTTGTTAGAGATATCGCCATTAGAAGCACCGCTAATTTAGAAGATTTACACAATACTATTATCAATGCCTTTGGTTTTGATGGTTCAGAAATGGCTTCGTTCTATTTATCTGATAAAGAATGGAATCAAGGCGAAGAAATTCCGCTTGATGACGTTTCTGACGAAGCTGATTCTGAAGTAAAAACTATGAGTGATTATCAGCTTTCTGAATTATTTAAAGAAGAAAATGACAAATTGATTTACGTTTATGACTTCTATTTAATGTGGACTTTTTTAATTGAATTGGTAGAAATTACGACCTACAATAAAGAACGTGATTTGCCAAAAATTCTATATTCATTAGGCAATTTACCACAAGATGCCCCAGATAAACAATTTGAAGGTGAAAAAATTGAAGAAGGTTTTGAGGAATTTAACGATGATTTTGATGAAGAATTAGACGATGAAGAAGGTTATACCGAAAACTTTGACGATGAATATAATTTTTAATTGATTATATAAGTATTTACATTTTCATAATTTCTAATCACAAAATCAAGAGCAAATTTTAAGATTTCACCCATCGTTTTGGTGTGTCTAAAGTTAACATCCTTAGTCATAGCCATTACTTCACGCCGTAATTGTAAAATTTTTTCGGGTTTAGAAATTTCGTCAACCATCATACATTTTATCAATTTCTCTAATCTAACATGAGATGCTCTAGCGCGTTTTGCTAACAAAGAACGCTCTTCATTTTGATATTGCTGAATGGATTCGAGTTGCAGATTTTTTTCAACCATTTTTACCAAAGTGCTATTTTCTTTAAAAAACTGCGGAAGGTATATTTTTAAAGAGCCTTCATAAGATTGTTGGTCAAAATCTATCGCTCTAATGCGATATTGAACTTGGTCAAAATCGTGCGACACTACAAACACATAATTATAAGAGCGCATATCGCCAAGCAAACGAATCATACAGCGTTCATTAAACTTTACAAACTCTTTCGAGATTTGTTTTTGCTCGCGAACGGTTAAGCTTGGCAAATGTTCTTCAATAAACACATCACCCGGAATACCCAAAATGTGTTCTTCAATCAAAGTGTCTTTGTACATTAAAAAATCAACTTTATTGGGCGATAGTAACTCTTCTAATTCTAAGCCATAAATTCGCGAAGCATCGGCTTTTTTAACATATAAATAGGTATAATTATCGTTTAATATATTTCTAATTTTTACGCGAAAAGGTTTTGAATTTCCAAAAGTGCAATAATCAATTGCATCGACATTTAGATGAGGAATGGCAAAATCACTTCCATCAGAATGCATAATCGTGTAAATTTTTTTCAGACTTAAATCGATGTTTTCGCGTTCGTGATCGGGGTAAATAACGCGAATCCACATGGTGTCGTTATCATTTTTATCAAAAACTTCAAAAGAGCTAGAAAAGCGCAACAAATCTTCATAAAAAATAGGGATGATAATGTTCCGACCATATTCTGTTAAGTAATCATATAAAACTTTACTTATTGGATAGGTCGGTTTTTTTAATGATATCTTTGGATGGTTTTTCAAAATGAGTTAATTTCTTATCCAAAAATAAGTTGTTTTTATTTAAAAATCGGTAACAAAAGACTAATTTCATCGTCCTATTTAAAAATTAATTAAAACAAGATTGGAAACTATTCTCTGCATTCAAAATCTTTCTAAAAATTACGGTCGCGTTCATGCAGTTAGTAATTTATCTTTTGATATTAAAAAAGGACACGTTTACGGCATTTTAGGACCAAATGGTAGTGGCAAATCGACTACTTTAGGAATTATATTAAATGTGGTAAATGCTACTTCGGGTAATTTTAGCTGGTTTGGCGGCAGTTTAAACACGCACCAAGCACTAAAAAAAGTCGGTGCCATTATAGAGCGACCTAATTTTTATCCGTTTATGACGGCAAAGCAAAATCTAAAATTGGTTTGTAAGATTAAAGAAATTCCCGAAACTCAAATTGATGCCAAACTCAAACAAGTCAATTTATTTGAACGTCGCGACAGCAAATTTAATACCTTTTCATTAGGCATGAAACAGCGATTAGCCATAGCTTCTGCCCTGCTTAACAATCCTGAAATTCTTATTTTAGATGAACCAACCAACGGTTTAGACCCGCAAGGTATTCATGAAATAAGAGCTATCATTAGAGAAATTGCTGCAAAAGGAACAACTATTTTGCTGGCATCGCACTTATTAGACGAAGTCGAAAAAGTTTGCGACCAAGTGATTGTAATTAGAAATGGTGTAAAACTTTACGCTGGTCGTGTTGACGAACTGAGTAGCTCGTTTGGATTTATAGAACTGGCTTCATTTGACAATCAAAAAATTGTAGAAATCCTCAAAAACTACGCTGGCATTACTGAACTTAAAATTGAAAATAATTTGGTTATAGCAAATTTAAACAAAGCCATTTCGGCTGATGAGCTCAATGCCTTTTTAGCTAAAAACAATATTATTTTATCGCATTTAGTTAAACGCAAACAAAGTCTCGAACAACAATTTTTAAACCTAACCAATAATAAAAATTAAGCTATGTTTCGTCTATTAAACATCGAAATTTATAAACTCCAAAAAAGTACCGCCAGCAAAGTACTTATTATAACCTATTTTTTATTGCTTGTTTCAATTGCATTAATTGCTGCCATTAAATTTGATATTGGTCCTATAAAATTTCATTTAGCCGAACAGGGCATTTTTAATTTTCCATATATCTGGCATTTTAACACTTATATCGCTTCAATATTTAAGTTCTTTTTATTGCTGGTTATCGTTTCAATGATGGCTAACGAATATTCAAATCGCACTTTAAAACAAAACTTAATTGATGGCTTAAGCAAAAAGGAATTTATTCTTTCAAAGTTTTATACGGTTATTTTATTTGCGCTGGTTTCAACTATTTTTGTAAGCATCGTCTCTTTTGTATTAGGGCTCGTCTATTCTGATTTTAACAGTTTTAACATTATTTTTTCCGATTTAGAATACCTCTTGGCTTATTTTGTTAAACTGGTTGGATTCTTCTCATTTGGATTATTTTTAGGCATCTTAATCAAACGCTCCGCATTTGCTGTTGGCGGTATGTTGATGTGGTATATCGGCGAAAATATTGTTTATGGCTTGATGCGTTTTAAGATTTTTGATGCCAGTGAACCCGCTGATAGCATTGCACAGTTTTTTCCGCTTAAAGCGATGGGGAATTTAATCGATGAACCTTTTACAAGATTGAGCGCTGTAAAATCGGTTGCAAACCAATTGGGCGAAAATTTCAAATTTGATTATGCCGTGCATTGGTACGAAATTGCCATCGTATTGATTTGGACTGCTATTTTTATATACGGTTCTTTCATTTTGGTTAAAAAACGCGATTTGTAAGTCGCAATTTTTCTTCAAACATTCTTATATTAAGGATATTATTTTAAAAAGTTATATTTGTTGAGGTCATTCACAACTTTTTGATAAATATAACTTGATGATTTTACAAGATAAGTTTCAAAAATTAACTGCAATCATTGTAGATGACGAACTTCATGGTCGAGAAAATCTCAAACTCATCATTGAAAATTATTGCCCTGAGATTGATATTAAGGGCTGTGCCAATTCTGTAGTTTCGGCAATTGAAATGGTAAAAAATTATTTGCCCGACGTCGTTTTTTTAGATATCAATATGCCGGTACTCGACGGATTTGACTTCTTAGACGAATTTGAAGATCGTGATTTTATGGTCGTATTTGTGAGTGCTCACGAAGAATTCGGCATTAACGCCGTTAAAGTTGGCGCGGTTGATTATCTGTTAAAGCCCATCAACATTAAAGAACTCAAACTTTGCGTTAAAAAACTTTTGACTTTAAAGGAAGCCCATGAAAAAGCAAAACCCGTTCTAGAAA
Organism: Flavobacteriaceae bacterium; assembly: GCA_036170135.1. Taxonomy (GTDB): domain Bacteria; phylum Bacteroidota; class Bacteroidia; order Flavobacteriales; family Flavobacteriaceae; genus CG1-02-35-72. The sequence goes on from JAVHOP010000070.1 coordinate 11,120, forward strand.
ATAACAAATTGGTTATTCCGGCTTCTCACGGATTTAATGTGCTCAATGTTGATGATATTTTGCGCCTTGAAGCCGATGGTTGTTATACAAACATTATCACAAAAAACAAAAAAACGACTGTTATTTCGCGCACTTTAAAAGATTTTGAGGAATCGTTGCCAAAAGATAAATTTTTTAGAATTCACAAATCACATCTTATCAACTTAAAACATATTAAAGATTATTCAAACCTCAGCGGTAACTATGTGACGATGGTCGATGGCTGCAAAGTTGAGATTTCACGACGCAAATCTTCAGAGTTTCTGCAACACATTAAAACATTTTTAAAAACCCTCTAAAGATGTTAATAAACAAGGCCCTGCTCTCAATATTTTTACTGTTTTTGATTACAAAAATCAGTTCACAAACGCCTTCTTATTACCATTATACATCAGCCGAAGGGTTAGCTTCATCAACCATTTACGATATCATTCAAGATAAAGATGGCTACATGTGGTTTGCTACGGCTAATGGTGTTAGTAAATTTGATGGCATTCATTTTAAAACTTACAGAACCAAAGATGGACTCAATTCAAATTCTATTATTTCACTAATAGAAGACCATAACGGAGCTATATATTTTGGAAATTTTGAAAAGGGACTTAACGTTTACAAAGATGGCAAGATTGAAAACTATTACAGTGAAATAAATGGAAAAGACATCATTGTTTCTAATATGATTTTGGATACCTCAACTAAAGATGAGCATAAAATCATCGCTTATTATCGATGGAACGGGATTCACATTTTAAATAAAAATGAGCTAGGCAAACCCACTGTTAGTTTTATTAATCCGTTACCATTAGCTATTAACAAAATAGAAAAATTACAAAATGGTGATTTGGTAGCATTAACTACAACAGGGCTATTTAATTTTAAAGATGGTCTATTTTCGAAACTAAAAATCAATGATTTACCTGAAACTTCTATAACTAGTTTGGCCAAAGGCAAAAATGGAAGCTATTTTTTAGGAACTAAAGGCATAATGTATCATATTAAAAATAATGCTGTTATTAAAAAATATCCTATAAAAAATGGCGGCAACAATATGATAAATACGATTTTATTTGATAAAAATGACAATATTTGGTTTACAGTTTTAAGCCATGGCGTTTATTTTATCCCTAAAGGTTCAGATAAAGAAATAGATATTGGAAAAAAATTAGGTTTAAATTACACACAAATCAACAAAACCTTTGAAGATAACGAAGGCAATATTTGGTTCTGCACCTATGGTAAAGGCATTTATTACATCAATAATCAGTATTTAAAAAATCAGGATGAAAATGATGGGCTGAGTAATAACGACGTCTATTCAATTGCTAAAGACAAATCAGGAAGATTATTTTTTGGTACTTTTAATGGTGTTAATGTTTTAGAACATGGAAAATTTAAACAACTTACATACCACTCTAACAAATTAATTACAGAATACATTTACAATATCAAAGTCTTTAATAATGAACTTTACATTAGTGCAGCGATAACAAAAAGGGGGATTATAGATAGTTATTATCAAAATTTAAAGATTTACTTAACTTCTTATATTTCATCTTATAAACTTCGCAATGGGGTTTACCTTTTCGGAGACAGAAATAATTCTATTAATATTCAAAAATCATTATATACTACTAGCGTTCAAAATAGTAGGTTTCCCCTATTTGAAAATAAATTTATGTCCAATCGGGTTAACCAATTTTTTGAAGACTCAAAAAACAATGTTTGGATTGGCTCTACGCTTGGATTGTGCAAAACTCAAATTTTTATAAATGAATCAGACCATGTTGAAATAAAAAAGACGTTTTACCCTTCAAATCCTGTATTAAATTCAAAAATTAATGCCATTATTCAAGACCAAACCAACCACATTTGGATAGCCGGTGAAAAAGGCATTGCCAGTTATAATCTTAAAAATGACGCTATCATAAATTATCCAAACATTGGTGCATTCGATTTGTCGTCATCGACTTCATTAACAACCGATTCTAAAAACAATCTTTGGATTGGCAATATGAAAGGTTTGTATGTGTTTAATGGCAAAACCGTTAAATATC
>JAVHOP010000071.1:0-2802 GCA_036170135.1 Flavobacteriaceae bacterium
ATACCAATACAGGTGGCGACTTCGTAGATGGTAATAGTGGTTCTTCTCGTTTCTTAGATTTAGATCCTAATAGTATTGCCTCGGTAAGTGTACTGAAAGGCTTAGCTGCTGCAACCTTATATGGTTCACAAGGTAGAAATGGTGTTATCTTAATCACCACAAAAGCCGGTACTGCAAGTTCTAATATAAAAAAGACTGAAGTTACCGTATCGCAATCATTTTTTTACAATCAAATTGCTTCAATGCCAGATTACCAAAATGAATTTGGTAATGGTTTTGACCAAGCTTTTGGTTGGTTCTTTAGTAACTGGGGACCTAGTTTCCATAAAGATGGTGTAGCTGGTTGGGGCAATAGCTCAGCCTTTGATGCCAATGGAACCCTACCTCACCCTTATTCTACCTCTGCTACGGCTACGGGTATTAAACAAGCATTCCCCGAATTTGCAGGTGTGCGTTACAAATGGCAACCTTATAACAATGTACAAGAATTCTTTAGAACGGGAACTATATCTAATACTTCTGTAAATATTGCCGGTGCTTCTTCTGATGGCAAGGTTTCATATAATATGAACTACGGCAATCAAGATGAAAAAGGATTTACTCCGGGCAATGCTTTACGTAGAGCCAATTTTGGCATGGGTGGTCGTGCTGTTTTAAGTAATAACTTAACCGTTAATGGTACCTTAAATTTTGCGAGAACCGATTTTAAAACACCTCCTGTTGCCGCAAGTACTGGTAATGGTTCGTTTGGTAATGGTTCTTCAATTTTTGGACACTTATTCTTTACCCCTCGTAGTATCGATTTAACTAACTTGCCTTTCCAAAATCCAATTACTGGTGAAAGTGTTTATTATCGTCAAGGTAATGACATCCAAAATCCAAACTGGACAGTTGCAAATTCCGGCTTTAAACAAAACGTAAATCGTGTTTTCGGTTCAGCCTCTTTAAAATATGATATCAACGATAACTTGAATTTAGTTTATAATTTTGGTATGGACTTCTTAAACGAACGCAATACCAATTATCAAAACAAAGGTGGTAAAGGTGGCGCAGCTGCAACCGAAGTAAATAGCGGTATTTACCAAACTTGGGATAACAATAACACCATTTGGGACCATACCGTCATGTTAAACGGTGCCTATAAATTAAATGATGATATGAATCTATCATTTAACACCGGGGTAACTTCACGTAGTGAAATATTTGACCAACAAGGTGTAAAAAGTTCTGGACAAAACGTATTTGGTGTGTTAAGACATTTTAACTTCAATACACAAACACCTGTTCAGTATTCAGAAAATAGAAATATTTTAGGTGCTCTAGGACAAGTAGAGTTGGATTATAAGAATTACTTATTTGTAAAAGCTGCCGGTAGAAACGACTGGTTGTCTAACTTAGCTACAGTAAATAGAACGTTGTTCTACCCAAGTGCCAGTGTATCTTTTATACCTACAGCTGTTTTTGATGGTTTAAAAAATGATAAATATTTAAGCTACTTAAAATTAAGAGCAGGTTATGGTACCTCTGCAGGTTTCCCTACCGGTTACCCAATTGCATCTAGCTTAAATCTTGGTACTAAATCTTTCCAAGATGACAAAGGCATAAATACAGTAACTAATACAACAGGAGCTACATTAGGTAATCCTGATTTAAAACCAGAACAAGTTAAAGAATTTGAAGTTGGTATTGAATCGCGTATGTTCAATAACCGTGTTAATTTAGAAGTATCGCTTTATAAAAGAAATACAACCGATTTAATTGTTAATAGACCGCTTGACCCTTCAACTGGTTATACTCTAACAAAAACTAACATTGGTAAAATAGCTGGTAAAGGTTTCGAAATTGATTTAGGTGTTGACGTATTTAAAGCTGCTGATGCAAATGCATTTGGTTGGAATACACACTCAAACTTTACCGTCAGTGAATCAATTGTTAAAGATTTAGGACTTGATACCGATATCGTTGTATTTGATGGTTTCTCAGATCTTGGTAATGCTGCCAAAGTTGGTGAACCATTAGGTGTTATGGTAGGTAGCCGCATTAAACGTGATGCTCAAAATAGATTTGTGGTAAATTCTATCGGTAATTATGTTGTTGAAAGTGGTACTTTTAATATCGGTGATCCTAATCCAGATTGGGTTTGGAATATTTCAAATGAATTTACCTATAAAAACTTTAATTTCGGATTCTTATTTAACTGGACTCACGGTGGCGATATCTATTCAAGTACTACTGCTACCCTTATAGGTAGAGGTTTAATTGTTGAAACAATAGACCGTGTAAATACATTTATTTTACCAGGTGTTCAAGCTGATGGTACTCCAAATAAAGTTCAGATAAATAACTCAGATTACTATTTCTCAAACGTATTATTTGGCCCTAGCGAACTACAAGTTTATGACGCTTCTGTTTTAAGATTGCAAGAAATTTCTTTGGGTTATACCTTACCTAAACAAATCTTAGACAAAACGCCATTTGGTTCGATTACATTTACTGCTTCAGGTTATAACTTATGGTTTAATGCTTATAACACACCAAAAGGTGCTCACTTCGATCCAAACGTAGCCGGTACAGGTGTTGGTAATGGTAGAGGCTTTGAATATTTAAATGGGCCTAGTTCTAAGAGATTTGGATTTAGTTTAAAAGCTACTTTCTAATAACAAAAATAAACTAATATAAAAAGATAAAAATCATGAAAAGATTACACAAATTTTTAGCTTTGGTTTTTGTATGTACTGGTTTCTTGTTTTACTCTTGTGAAACGACTAATTTAGACCTAACACAAAATCCAAATGCCTTAAC
>JAVHOP010000072.1:0-2800 GCA_036170135.1 Flavobacteriaceae bacterium
TTTGCACAAGAATCTATTGTAAAAAATATTCCGTTTACCAATATTGGTCCCAATATTATGAGCGGACGTGTAGTAGATTTGGCCGTGAATCCGAATGATCCAACCGAATTTTATGTCGCATACGCTTCAGGTGGTTTGTGGCACACCAATAATAATGGAACGACTTTTACGCCGGTTTTAGACAATAGTCCTACTCAAAATGTGGGTGCCATAGCTGTTGATTGGAAAACCAAAACTATATGGGTTGGAACGGGAGAGAATAATTCGTCGCGTTCAAGTTATGCAGGTATCGGCATCTTAAAAAGTATCGATCAAGGCAAAAATTGGCAAAATATGGGTTTGACCGATTCTCATCATTTTGGCAGTATTTTAATCAACCCAAACAACTCGAATGAAGTTATAGTTGGGGTGATTGGTCATTTATACTCACCAAATGACGAGCGTGGCGTTTTTAAAACAGTCGATGGCGGCAAAACTTGGACCAAAACCTTGTTTATCAACAATAATACAGGTGTAATAGATATGATGGCATCGCCAAATAATTTTAATATCATCTACGCAACTGCTTGGCAAAAAGATCGCAAAGCGTGGAATTTTGATGGTAGTGGTGCGGGTTCAGGAATCTATAAATCGGTTGATGCCGGAACTACATGGATCAATATCACATCTGCTCAAAGCGGGTTTCCTTTAGGCGCTGGCGTTGGCAGAATTGGCGTTGCCGTATTTGATGAAAACACCATTTATGCCATTCACGACAATCAAGCGCATCGCGAAAAAGATAAAAAATCTGATAAAAAAGATGGTTTAACCAAAGATGATTTTAAGTCGATGGCTGTTGCCGATTTCTTAAAATTAGATGACAAAAAATTAGGAGATTTTCTAGGTCAAAATGATTTTCCTAAAGAATATACAGCCGCTAAGGTTATAGAATTAGTTAAAAATGGCACTGTAATTCCAGCAGATTTGGCAAAATATTTAGAAGATGCCAATGCGGCATTATTTGATACCCCTGTAATTGGTGCTGAGATTTATTTAAGTACTAATGGTGGGAAAACTTGGGAAAAAACCCACAAAGGTTTTATTGAAGATTTGTATTATTCGTATGGTTATTATTTTGGAAGAATTCACGTAAATCCATCCGATAAGAACCAAATATACATTTATGGAGTCCCAATTTTGAGTTCACAAGATGGCGGAAAAACTTTTGAATCTATTGATGCTGATAATGTTCACGGCGATTTTCACGCCTTGTGGATTAATCCTAATAAAAAAGGACATTTAATTGCTGGCGGTGATGGTGGCGTAAATATTACTTATGATAATGGAAAACATTGGATTAAGAATAATGATGCTGCCGTTGGGCAATTTTACTCGATTAATGTCGATAATGAAACGCCATTTAATGTTTATGGTGGTTTGCAAGATAATGGTGTTTGGAAGGGTCCTAGCAATTATAAAGCATCGGTTGGCTGGCTTGGCGAAGGACAATATCCTTACAAAAGTATTATGGGAGGTGATGGCATGCAGGTTGAAGTTGATACGCGCAATCACGCTGAATTGGTTTATACCGGATATCAATTTGGAAATTATTACCGTGTAAATACCAAAACAGGCGAGAACACTTATATTCAGCCCAAACACAAATTGGGAGAAACACCTTTGCGATTTAATTGGCAAACACCGATAAAATTGTCGAGTCATAATCAGGATATTTTGTATTTAGGAAGCAATAAATTACATCGTTCGCTTAAAAATGGCGATAACTTTATAGCCATTTCGGGCGATTTAACACAAGGAGGTAAAAAAGGAAATGTGGCGTATGGAACCTTATCTACTATAGCTGAATCACCTTTTCAATTTGGATTGATTTATACCGGTAGTGATGACGGTTTGGTTTATATAACTCAAGATGGTGGCGGAAACTGGACAAAAATTTCGGATGCTTTACCACAAAATATGTGGGTTTCAAGAGTTATCGCTTCGCAACATAAAAAAGAACGTGTTTACGTGACTTTAAATAATTACCGTAATGACGATTTTAAACCCTATGTATTTTTATCAGATGACTATGGAAAAAATTGGAAAAATATTTCAAGCAATTTACCAGAATCATCAGTCAACGTGATAAAAGAAGACCCAACCGATAGACAGATTTTATATTTAGGAAATGATAAAGGTGTGTATGTTAGTTTTGATCAAGGTGGTATGTGGCATGAATTTGATGGTGGTTTACCCAAAGTGGCAGTTCACGATTTAATGGTACAAGAACCTACAAAAACATTGGTAATTGGTACACACGGACGTTCAATTTATACCGCACCATTGGCTATTTTAGAACAATATAACAAGATAAAAGACAAAACAATAGCCTTATTTGAGATACCTGAACAAAAGGCATCCAGACGTTGGGGTAACAGTTATAGCACGTGGTCTAAACCATTTGAACCTAGCTTGATCATCCCTTTTTATGTTACAAAAGCTGGAACTTATAAACTTAGTATTACCACAAAATCTGAAGAACAGCTATTTCAAATGAATATAAAAGCTGATGTTGGTTTTAATGAAGTAACTTATCATTTTAATATTGATAAAAAAATAGGACATACTTTTTTAAATGCGCATCAAGATCTTAAAAATGCAAAAAATGATAGCTATTTTTTACCAAAAGGAAGCTATATAATCAGTTTAGAAACAGAAACTACAGCACTAGAAATAAAGTAATTTTATTAATTGAAACCTTTTATAATAACCCTTTAAAAATTTCAAATTTTTAAAGGGTTATTAATTTTAGTTACTTTCC
>JAVHOP010000073.1:0-40283 GCA_036170135.1 Flavobacteriaceae bacterium
GTTAGTTTAATATTTATTTAAGTTAGTTAGGTTTATTTTAAAAAAGGCGTGGAAACACGTCTTTTTTTATTGAATTAATGCGAAGCAACGAGTCGAATAATTTTTTTTGGAAATAGAGTAGGGTATTTAAGAAGCGATTTGTTTTATAATTGAAGTCTAAATAGATGAATAAGCAACATTTATAAAATTTTTGTTATGAAAACAGTATTAAGAAAAATAGTTTTGGCAATAGTGGTAATGCTAGTATTAGCTTTAGGTTTTACATCTTGTAGTAAGAAAATAGATATTGTTGACCCTACCGATCACAATGAGGCAACCATAACTCATGTCAATAATACAATCATTTATGGCTTATAAAGCCTTTTAAAATATAGTTTTTGAGTTTGTTAGTTGATTTGATTTTAAAAGAGACACACGAGGGTGTCTCTTTTTTTTTTGGGTAATGTTTGTGAATAAATATTAATTCTAAATAAATATCACAAAACAAAGTAGGGTATCACTAACACATACTGTTTACTATTAGTAATGCAATAATTCAAAATAAAACAAAATAGATATATGAAAAAATTAATTCTTTTAGCAGTAACTATAACATTGGGTTTAAACGCTAGCGCACAAATACGTGAAGTCAACAGTTTAAATGAGGCCAAAACCATTGCAACCCAAGAAAGCAAAAACATTATGATTGTATTTTCGGGTTCTGATTGGTGTGTGCCTTGTATGCGTTTAGAAAAAGAAATCTTAAGTCAGCCGGACTTCAAAAATTTGGAAGCTAAAAAATTTGTGCTTTTAAGAGCCGATTTTCCTACGCGCAGCAAAAATATCAATCAGATTAGCAAGGAACAACAAGCAATCAATGCCAAATTGTTTCAAACATACAATATAAAAGGTATTTTTCCTTTGGTGGTTTTATTAGATAGCCGTGGAAAAGTTTTAGCCGAAACGAGCTATAAAAAGATGAGCTCAGGTGATTACGCCAACTATATAGACTACTTAGTCAGCTCAAAGTAATTGAATTAATAGATCATTCAATTTAAAAATAGCATCCCAAAAATGAACTATAAATTAATTTTTGTCACTTTTTTTATCGCTGTATCACAAATTGTTTCGGCGCAAAGGCAAATCTATAAAACTGCCTTAAAATTGATGGGTAGTGGCTTCGAAATCATCGTAGTAGCCGACAATCAGGTACAGGGTGATGCCTATATTGATGCCGCTATAGGGGAGATTAGCAGAATTGAAGAACTAATATCGGAATGGAAATCAACCTCCGAAACCTCATTAATTAATGTTAATGCTGGCATTAAGCCCGTAAAAGTGAGCGAAGAATTATTCAATTTTATCGAACGATGTATCAATATTTCAAAATTGACCAATGGCGCTTTCGATATTAGCTATGCGGCCTTGGATAAAGTTTGGAAGTTTGATGGGAGTATGACCGAAATGCCCTCTGATGAAGCGATAAAACAATCCGTTTCAAAAGTAGGCTACCAAAATATTGTTTTAAACAAAGAAAAAGGAACTGTCTTTTTAAAATTTGAGGGGATGAAAATTGGTTTTGGTGGTATTGGCAAAGGATATTCGGCTGATAAAGCCAAAGCCCTATTGATAGCAATGGGCGTAAAAGCAGGTGTTATCAATGCTTCTGGAGATATGAATACGTGGGGTTTGCAACCTGATGGAACACCATGGAAAGTGGGAATTACCAATCCTATAAATAAGAAGAAAGTCTTTTCGTGGTTTGATTTAACTGATGAATCTGTGGTAACATCTGGCAACTACGAAAAATATGTCAAATTTAATGGAACGACTTATACCCATATTATTGACCCAAGAACCGGTTATCCAGCACATGGTATATTTAGCAGCACTATTTTTAGCAAAAACGCCGAATTAAACGATGCTTTAGCAACGGCTGTTTTTGTAATGGGTGTAAATACTGGGCTTGATTTTATAAATCAATTGAAAGGCGTTGAATGTGTTATAGTAGATGAAAATTTAAAAATATATTATTCAAAAAATCTAAAAACAAGAACCTATTAAAATGAAAAAAATAAAACTAATGGTGGTCTTAGCTCTAGTGGTAGGATTCACAACATCAAGTTGTAGTTCTGTTAAGGCTTACGAACGCATAAAATTAAATGATAGAGAAATGGCTTTAGTTCCAAAATTATCTGCTCGTTTTGAACTGCAATTCCACACTTATCGCGAAGCTGCTTCGGGTGCAAATGGCGGTAAAACAGGTGGTGGCTGCGGTTGTAATTAATTTATTGATAGGAATTTAAAATATGAAAAAAATAATAGTTATCATTTTGGCAACAAACTTTAGTGTGATATACGCTCAAGATAAAAAAGATAGCACTGCCGTTGAGCCAACTGCTTATAAAAAGAGAGTTTTAGATAATGTTGAAGTAGATTTTCTTTATAGCAATTATTTGCAAAATGGTATTCATGGGGCTGTAACTGGCGGCGCTGGTGACGAACATTTGACTGATAATACTCCGGCCATTTTAATTAGCATTCCGCTAACCGACGATGCCGTTTTAAATGTCGATTTTGGTGTCGATTTAACAACCTCAGCTTCTACTGATCAAATAAACCCTTTTGCAGTTGCACCCATTGGAGGCGAAGGAGATGATAAGTTGGGTACCACCACCAGCAGCAAAACTTCGGGAATTATTGCTACCAGTGCTTCTACTGGTGGAGGAGGTGAAGGTGGTGTGCCTGCTCATAAAAGAAGTCACGGTGTGTTAACTTATACCAAAACTTCTAATAATCGGACTTTTACTTGGGGTTTTGATGGTGCTTTTTCGACAGAAACCGGTTACCGTTCAAAAGGCTTTGGCGCTTTATTGCGCAAATCGTTTAACGACGAAAACTCCGAAATCAATTTGAACGCTAAGGCATATTTTGATAATATCGATTTGATTTACCCTGGAGAATTTAGAGCTTCAGAAGGACTTTTTCCTTCAGTGGGATTCAAATTGTTGGATGTGAGTCATCGAAATTCATTTTCTTCAGCATTCTCTTTTTCACAGATTTTAAATAAACGCATTCAAATATCGCTCAATACCGAGCTCGTTTATCAAGAAGGTTTATTATCGACAAATTATCAACGTGTTTACTTTAAAGATAAGCCCATCGTTACGTATAAAAATACGCAATTAGCACACGATATAGAACGTTTACCCAATACGCGATTAAAATATCCGGTAAGCGTGCGCTTTAATTATTATATTACTGATGTGGTGATTTTGCGAACATTCTACCGTCATTATTCAGATGATTGGGGCGTATCGGCAAACACTTTCGATATTCAGGTACCTCTTAAATTATCACCTTCCTTTACAATGTATCCCATGTACCGTTATCATTCGCAACATCAAGCTACCTATTTTGCACCAAAATCGCAACATTTGTCGACAGAACTATTTTATACCTCCGATTACGATTTATCAACTTTTAACAGCTCACAATATGGAATGGGCTTTACAATTGCGCCTCCGCTCGGAATTTTTAATCTGAATACTTCTAATGATTCAAAGAGTTTTAGATTTAAGAGTTTTGACATTAGGTACAATTATTATTCTAGGACTGATGGTCTTGATGCTAATATACTGTCTTTAAATGCACAGTTTAGTTTTTAGTTCCCCCCCAAGCCATCAGTTTTTAGGTTTTTTGGTTAGTTGTGAAAAGGCAAGGATTTTTTCCTTGCCTTTTTTTGTGTTTAGTAACATTTAAAGTAGATTTACATAATAATAAACCATATACTAATGAGCTTTAAACAATACATTCCAAACACCTTAACTTTATCCAATCTATTATGTGGTGTTATAGCCGTTCTATTTGCAGCAATAAATCAGTTAGAGCTGGCAGCCTATTTTGTTTTTGGAGGTATTTTTTTTGATTACTTTGATGGATTTACGGCGCGATTATTAAATGTTCAAGGGGGGCTAGGAAAACAATTAGATTCCCTTGCAGATGTGATTACTTCGGGCGTTGTGCCGGGTATTGTGATGTTTCAGCTCATCCGTCAAAGTTTAGGACAGTGGGTGGAGCCAATTTGGTTTACAAGTTTTGATAAATTGGATTGGTTACCTTTTTTAGGTTTAATCATTCCGCTTGCATCGGCATACCGTTTGGCAAATTTTAATATCGATATGCGGCAAACAAATTCCTTTATTGGTCTGCCAACGCCGGCTTTATCAATTTTTGTTTTGTCATTACCCTTAATATTGGCAAACGAATCAGCTCCTTTAATAGGCTCTTTAATTAAAAACCCCATCACCTTAACACTGATTACTTTAATAGGAAGCTATTTGTTGAACGCCGAATTACCCATGTTTGCTTTAAAATTCAAAACGTATCAGTTACGAGGGAACTTTATTAAGTATATCTTTTTAGCACTGTCATTATTGTTGCTGATAGGTTTTAAATATGCTGCCATTCCCCTAATTCTGGTTTTGTATATTATCATGTCTGTTGTAGAGGCTATCCGCACGAGATAACCTATTAAAAAGCTGTTAATCATTTTTTTATTTGGAGTTGTTTTATAAGTAAAAGGCAGTATTTTTTAAAATACATGTTTTTACCCTAGTGCTGTTTTTTAGTTGGTTATACATTTACCCCATAATTAAAAACCACTATTATGAAAACAACAATTACTAACCCAACTTACTTTAGTTTAATAGGTTTAGGTTTTTTGATGAGCTTTACTTCGTGTAGCTCTGAATTTGACACTCCCATTGAAGCATCATACAAGGATACTTCTGTTAAGTTAGCTTTTGATGCTAACGATTCTGACCAAGATGGTTTAGCAAACGATACTGAATTATTTTTAGGAACTAATCCTAATATTGCAGATACCGATGGTGACGGTATTTTAGATGGTGTGGAAGATTATAATAAAAATGGCTTTGTAGATGCAACCGAATCTAATCCGCTAATAGCAGATACTGATAAAGATAACATTATGGATGGCATTGAAGATTTTAATCATAACGGTATTGTAGATATAGGCGAAACTAAAACAGTTAGCAACGATTCTGATGGAGATGGCATATTAGATGGTGTTGAAGATATGAACCACAATGGTTTATTCGATAATCGTGAAACTGACCCAGCAAATCCCGATACCGATGGCGATGGCATTTTAGATGGAGTTGAAGATGCAAACCAAAATGGTTTAATAGATTTAAATGAAACCTACGCTTTAAGTATTGATAGCGATGGTGATTTAATTGAAGATGGCATTGAAGACCTTAACCACAATGGTAAAGTTGATGCATATGAAAGCGACCCAAAAAAACACGATACCGATGAAGATGGCGTTGATGATGGTGACGAAGATAAAAACCACAATGGTAAAGTTGATGCAAATGAAAGCGATCCAAAAAAACACGATTCCGATGGTGATGGCATAAATGATAAAGATGATGATGATGCCAATGGTAATGGTATTAAAGATAAAGACGAAAATAGTAGTGAAGACAATAAAGGTGTAAAAGAAGATAAAGAATATAAAGCTACAGTTATCACAAATGAAGGCTATTATGTTAGAGTAACTATTCAAGCAAAATCAGTTAATGCTGAATCAGATAAATGTGAAAACGGTTACAACTATACCATAAGACTTAAATATGATATTAAGATAAGTGGTAGCAATAAACCTAGTAGTTTATACACTTTGCAAGGTACTTTAAACAAGGGCAATAAAACTCTATTCTTTGATTTGCCAAACGAAAAAGCAGAAGGCTTTGTCAATACGGCAAGTGATTGGACTGACCAGACAAATTGCGAAAATGTTGATGTAGATTCAATGAGCTTTGATAAAATAGTTGTTGAGATTGAAGGTCCCGGAATTGAACATCAATTTATTACCTTAAGCAATAATGATTAAAATAAAAAGGAGTTGATTATTTATTATAAGTGTATTAAAACAAACCCCGAGCAAAACTCGGGGTTTTAATATTTTATGACAATTTAAGCTATTATCTCATCTGTAAATTTTGTTTAAACCCGCTTTTTGCGAAGCTCAAAATTTGCACCTAAATAAACACGGCGAACCATTTCATCAGCAGCTAATTCTTCGGGAGTTCCCTTTTTAAGAATACCACCTTCAAACATCAGGAAAGTTTTATCAGTAATGGCAAGCGTTTCGTGCACATTGTGGTCGGTAATTAAAATGCCAATATTTTTTTCTTTTAAATGTGCCACAATATTTTGGATATCTTCAACGGCAATTGGATCAACGCCGGCAAAAGGTTCGTCTAATAAAATGAATTTTGGGTCAGATGCTAAAGCTCTGGCAATTTCGGTGCGACGTCTTTCGCCACCCGATAATAAATCCCCACTGTTTTTGCGTACATGAACTAAGCCAAACTCTTCTAGCAAAGATTCTAATTTTAATTTTTGGTCAGATTTGCTGAGTGTTGTAAATTCTAAGATTCCCATAATGTTATCTTCAACAGAGAGTTTTCTAAAAACCGAGGCTTCTTGTGCTAAATAACCAATGCCTTTTTGGGCGCGTTGGTACATTGATAGTTTGGTAATATCCTCATCGTTTAAAAAGATGCGTCCTTCATTTGGTTTTATCATCCCAACAATCATATAAAATGAAGTGGTTTTACCGGCGCCATTAGGCCCTAAAAGTCCTACGATTTCACCTTGCTTTACTTCTAAAGAGATGCCTTTAACTACAAGTCGTTTGCCGTATTGTTTGGTAATATGTTCTGCACGTAAAATCATAATTGTTATTTGGAAGATTCTAATTCATCCCAAAATTCATAAGCGCGGCGCAAGTGCGGAATCACAATAGTGCCACCTACTAATGTAGCAATAGATAGGGCTTCCATTACTTCGGCTCTAGTAGTGCCAATTTTAAAACTGGTTTGTAAATGGTATTTAATACAATCGTCACATCGCAAAACTGCCGAAGCTGTTAAGCCAAGTAATTCTTTAGTTTTTTCATCTAAAGCTCCTGATTGATATGCATTGGTGTCTAAATTAAAAATGCGTTTAATTATTTTATTATCAGATGATAATAGTTTGGCGTTCATACGCTCGCGATAATCATTATATTCTTTAACGGAATCAGACATTTTTTTGTTGTTTTTTAATGACCATTTTTGAGATAAAGATACTTACTTCGTATAAAATCATGATTGGGATAGAAACAATAATTTGGCTTGCCACATCGGGAGGGGTAATAATAGCAGCTAATATTAAAATAATAACAACAGCATATCTTCTAGAATGTCTTAAAAACTCGGGTGTTACTAATCCAATTCTCGTTAAAAAATAGATGATAATTGGCAATTCAAATACAATGGCTACACCTAACATCGTATTGGTGATCATGCTGATATAATCTGAAAAATTAAAATTATTTTGAATCATATCGGTAATTTGATAATTAAAAAAGAAATAAACCGATAGGGGTGAAATAACAAAGTAGCTAAAGGCAACACCCAAAAAGAATAAAAAGGACGATATAAAGATAAATCCACGTGAGCTTTTGCGTTCTTTGGCGCTTAAACCAGGGCCAATAAATTGCCAAATTTCAAATAATACATAAGGAAAAGCAACTACAAAGCCTAATATAGCAGATGTCCACATGGCGTTCGATAATTGATCGGTTGGCGATAAACTTTGTAAAACTAATGGATAGTTTACATTACAAAAACCGCTATCAATACCAAAGACTTTTGAAAATTCACAAAGCCAATTATAGGCTGGAAAATCATTCCTTAAATGCGCTAATAGAAAGTACTCATAGACTTCTTTTTGATATACAAACAAGACAATAGCAATACTTAAAATTGCCAAAGTTGATCTAATTAAATGCCATCTCAATGCTTCGAGATGATCTAAAAAGGACATCTCAGTTTCTTTTTCCTCAGTTTTTTTCATCAATAGATTCCTTCTTTTAAAAGGTCATGTAAATGTACAATGCCTACATATTTATTTTGGCTTTCAACTAATAATTGTGTAATGCTATTCTCATTCATAATTTGAAAAGCTTCTGTAGCCATGGCATCTGGTTTGATAGTTTTAGGATTTGGATTCATAATATCTTTTGCCAAAATTGATGCTAAGTCATTATTGTTATTTAGCATACGTCTGATATCACCATCCGTAATAACACCAACAATTGTTTGATTTTCTAAAACAGCAGTTGCGCCAAGTCTTTTTTGTGAGATTTCGATGATAACATCTTTAATACTTGAATTTAAAGATACTTTTGGAATTTCATTTTTATCGATTAAATCGCCTACTCTTAAATATAATTTTTTACCCAAAGCACCACCTGGATGATATTTTGCAAAATCGGCGCTATTAAAATCTTTTAATTCTAACAAACAAACAGCCAACGCATCGCCGATTACCAATTGAGCTGTAGTACTGCTAGTTGGCGCTAAATTATTAGGACAAGCTTCTTTTTCAACAAAAGCATTTATACAAAAATCGGATTGTAAACCCAAAGCAGAATCAATATTTCCGGTTATGGCAATAACTTTGTTGCCACGTGCTTTTATTAAAGGCAAAAGATATTTTATTTCGGGTGTATTTCCACTTTTAGAAATGCAAATAACAACATCATTTTTTTGAACAATGCCTAAATCGCCATGAATGGCATCGGCAGCGTGCATAAAAATTGCAGGCGTACCGGTTGAGTTAAAAGTAGCTACAATTTTTGTGGCAATATTGGCACTTTTTCCAATTCCTGTTACAATGATGCGCCCTTTAGAATGAAAAATAAATTCGACTGCTTTTTCAAAATTAGTATCAAGTAAATTTATTAAATTTGCAATAGCTTGACTTTCTTCTAAAATAGTAACTTTAGCAATATTTATAATATTTTTTTTTGTGTTCAAAAGGATTTTTTTATTAAAAAAATAAATTTGTATCTTTATGCAAATGTATCTAAAAATTTAGAGAAATAATAACAACGATGTTAAACGATATTGAATTATACGAAGCTTTAAAAAAACTTTTTGGTTTTAACAAATTTAAAGGTTTACAAGAAGGTGTTATCAAGAGTATTTTAAAAAAGCAAAGTACTTTTGTAATTATGCCTACGGGTGGGGGTAAATCACTTTGTTATCAATTGCCCGCTTTAGTTCAACAAGGTTGTGCCATTATAGTTTCTCCTTTAATTGCTTTGATGAAAAATCAAGTAGATGCCATTAGAGGGATTTCTGATAATCCCGGTATTGCACACGTTTTAAACTCCTCCTTAAATAAAGGACAAGTTAAAGAAGTTATGTCTGATATCGAGAGAGGGGTTACTAAATTGCTCTATGTTGCCCCTGAATCATTAATAAAAGGTGAATACGTCAATTTTTTAAAAAATCAAAAAATATCTTTTGTAGCCATTGACGAAGCGCATTGTATATCAGAATGGGGTCACGATTTTAGACCTGAGTATCGCAACCTTAAAAATATTATTGAAAACATTGACAATGTGCCTGTTATTGGTTTAACTGCTACGGCAACACCAAAGGTACAAGACGATATTCTCAAAAATTTGGGAATTTCAAATGCAAATGTTTTTAAAGATTCTTTTAATAGACCAAATCTGTTTTACGAAGTAAGACCAAAAACAAAAAATATCGAAAAAGATATTATTCATTTTGTTCGCTTGTATAAGGGAAAATCAGGAATTATCTATTGCTTAAGTCGCAAAAAAGTAGAAGAAATAGCTCAGGTTTTACAAGTTAATGGCATTAAAGCTTTACCATATCATGCCGGTTTAGACGCTAAGACACGTGCCAAACATCAAGATATGTTTTTGATGGAAGACATAGATGTTATTGTTGCAACCATTGCATTTGGGATGGGAATTGATAAACCAGATGTGCGTTTTGTAATACATCACGATATTCCTAAAAGTTTAGAAAGTTATTATCAAGAAACTGGACGTGCGGGTAGAGATGATGGAGAAGGTTATTGTTTGGCTTTTTATGCCTATAAAGACATCGAAAAGCTCGAAAAATTTATGAGTGGCAAACCAGTTGCCGAACAAGAAATTGGCCATGCATTACTGCAAGAAGTGGTGGCTTATGCCGAAACCTCAATGTCGCGTCGCAAATTTTTATTGCACTATTTTGGAGAAGAGTTTGACGATGTTAATGGTTTAGGTGCAAAAATGGACGATAATGCCAAAAACCCTAAAAAGAAACATGAAGCGAGCCAAGATGTTAAAAAAATATTAGAAGTAGTCTCTCAAACTTCGGAAACCTACAAATCAAAAGAAATTGTGAATACCTTAATTGGCAAGGTTAATGCCATGCTAAAATCACATAAAACAACAGATAAAAGCTTTTTTGGAATTGGCAAAGACAAATCTGATAAATATTGGATGGCACTTATTAGACAAGTGCTTGTTGCCGGTTATTTAAGAAAAGAAATAGAACAATATGGCGTGTTAAAATTGGATAAAAAGGCAAGTATTTTTCTTAAAAATCCAACCTCATTTATGATGTCTGAAGATCACGAATACCCAGATGATGGCGATAGTAATATTGTTTCTAATGCTAGTGGTGGTGGGGTAGCAGATGAAAATCTGATGCTTATTTTAAAAGATTTGCGCAAAAAAGTCGCTAAAAAACTCAATGTGCCACCATTTGTTATTTTTCAAGATCCATCGTTAGAAGATATGACCTTAAAATATCCTATAAACATTGAAGAAATGCAATCTATTCTTGGTGTAGGTGAAGGAAAAGCAAAAAAATATGGAAAAGAATTTGTTTTGGCAATTGCACAATATGTTGAAGAGAATAATATTTTAAGACCAGATGATCTCGTTGTTAAAAGTACTGGAACCAATTCGAGTTTAAAACTATTTATCATTCAAAATACCGACAAAAAAATTTCGTTAGAGGATATTGCAAAATCTAAAGGATTAGAAATGAGTGAACTCATAGATGAATTAGAGAGTATTATGTATTCTGGAACCAAGCTTAATATTGATTATTATATCGATGAAATTCTAGATGAAGACCAACAAGCGGAAATATTTGATTACTTTATGGAAGCAAAATCCGATAAGATTCAAGATGCTCTAAATGAATTTGATGGCAATTATGATGAAGAAGAACTTCGTTTGATGCGTATTAAATTCATCAATGAAGTAGGAAATTAAAGTGATGATAAAGCAACTAAAAATCCTAATCCAATTACGATAAATTTTTTGAAATTAAATTTATGATCTGCCGAACTCTCAAAAAGAATGATAGTAGAAATGTGTAGAAAAATTCCTACAACAATGGCAGTTACAGGTACTTTATAGGTTTCAAAAAAATCAAAATTGCCACTAAATAAATAGCCTAGCGGACTCATCAAGGCAAAGATTAAGATAAATAAAAATGATTTTAATTTCGATAGTTTTGATTTTAATAAAAAGGTAGCTAAAACAGCACTAATAGGCATATTATGGATAATAATAGCCCCCAATAAAATATTATTTTGAGTCTTTGCAAGTGGAAAACCCTCAAAAAAAGCATGAATACAAAGGCTTATAAATAACATCCAGGGAAACGATTTTTCTAACAATTCTTTGTGAATATGTCCGTGTTCTGCACCTTTCGAAAAAAATTCTAAAAATAATTGAATTAAAATTCCCAATAATATAAATAGCCCAATGTAATTATTATCGCTTTGATAGACGTCTGGCAATAGATGTAAAATGGTAATTGAAAGCAAATAAGCACCGCTAAAAGCCAATAAAAGTTTGAGAAGTGTATCTTTTAGGTTGAAGAGCAAAACCAAGGTAGCGCTTAATAAAACAGATAAAATAAGAATAATATAGGTCATTTGATAATTAAAATTAATCTATCGGAAGTAGCTTCATTAAACGGATTTAAATTGTAGTCGCCAAAAGTTGTCACTAATTTTAAATCTAAGCTGTTTATATAGCTATTAAATGTACTTAAATCAATACATTTTACATGTTCAGAAAATGTAAAATCAGTTCCATCAGCGTGAAATCTAATTTCTTTATTTATAAAATTATGGGCAACATGTCGATTGATGTTAAAATCTATGGTGTCTCTTTTTTGAACTTCTTTACCAACTATATTGGCTACAGCCTTTTTAACATTTAAATAATCAATCACAGCAATGCCATTTGGTTTTAAACCGGCTTTTATGTTTTTAAGGACTTTTAAATCATCTTTGTCATCATCAAAATAGCCAAAACTTGTGAATAAATTAAAGATGGCGTCATAGGTTGAGTCAAATGGTTCACGCATATCGTGAACATTAAAAGACAGTGAGTCATTTGTGTGCTTTTTTGCTTTCTTAATACTGTTTT
Organism: Flavobacteriaceae bacterium; assembly: GCA_036170135.1. Taxonomy (GTDB): domain Bacteria; phylum Bacteroidota; class Bacteroidia; order Flavobacteriales; family Flavobacteriaceae; genus CG1-02-35-72. The sequence goes on from JAVHOP010000073.1 coordinate 12,317, forward strand.
CAGATAAATCTACACCGGTAACATTAAACCCCAAACGATTTAAATAAATAGCGTGTCGGCCCTTGCCACAGGCCAAATCTAAAATATGGTCACCTTTTTTTAAAGCTAAATAATCTACCAAATTAGTCATAAATAACTGAGCTTCTTTAAAATCTCTTTTATCGTAAAGCAAATGGTAATAGGGGGTGTCAAACCAATATTTAAACCAGTTTTTATCTGAATTCATGTTATTTAAATAGTTTACAAAGTTAAAAAATGTAAATAAACATTGACAAGAAGATTTCGTTAAATTCAAAATGTCTTAAATTGTTTACTTTTACACGATAATATAAGTGATGGAAAAGAATTTTAAAATGGTAGCGACAACCCTTTTTGGGTTAGAGCAAATTTTAGCCGATGAGTTGTTAAAATTAGGCGCTCAAGATATTAAAATATTGGTAAGGAGCGTATCGTTTACAGGTGATAAGGGTTTTATGTACAAGGCAAATTTGGCTTTACATACGGCTATCAGAATTCTAAAAATGGTCACAACTTTTAAAGTTGATTCGGATCTCGATTTATACAATAATATGCGGAATATTCATTGGGAAGACTACCTTGATATTGATAAGACTTTTGCCGTTAGTGTCGTTAATAATTCCCAAAATTTAAGTTCAAACTCACATTTTATTGCGCTTAGAGCAAAAGATTCCATTGCTGATTATTTTATGGAGAAATACAAAAAGCGTCCAAATGTTGATGTTAAAAATCCAAATCTCAAAATAAATATGCATATTCAAGAAGGGATTTGTTCACTTTATTTTGATAGTTCTGGAATTTCGTTGCACAAACGTGGCTATAAAAGCGCAACAAATATTGCGCCAATTAATGAAGTTTTAGCAGCAGGACTTTTGCTTTTGGCTGGTTACAATGGCTCAACTCATTTTATAGATCCCATGTGCGGTAGCGGTACTTTATTAATTGAAGCAGCGATGATTGCCAATAATATTCCCCCAAATATCAATAGGAAAGAATTTGGATTTGAAAATTGGAAAGATTTTGATAAAACACTTTATGAAGTAATTTTTAATGCACTTTTAAATAAATCGAAGGCAAATCACAATAAAATTATCGGAATAGATAAAGCACCTTCGGCAGTAAGAAAAGCTAATGATAATATCAATAATGCAAATTTACAAGAGTTTATTGAAGTTAGAGAAGATGATTTTTTCAAAACATCTAAAACAATTGAAGGACCGACAACACTCGTTTTTAATCCGCCTTATGGCGAACGTTTGGCTATTGATGCCGAAGGTTTTTATAAAAATATAGGAGATACTTTAAAAAATAATTACAGCAATACTAAAGCTTGGTTTATAACCTCAGATTTAGAAGCTCTAAAATTTGTTGGTTTAAAAACTTCAAGGCGCATTGCCCTCAAAAATGGAAATTTAGATTGTAAGTTTGTTTGTTATGATATTTATGATGGCAGTAAAAAAGGTAAGTATATTCAATAAATTAATTTAAAGTCAGCACAAACAATAAATAAAAAGAGTTACAAAATAGGGAACTTTTATTTGATGTAAAATCGAGAATCAGTTTCGATACTTATGAGTTGGGTGGGTTTTTACCGAGGTTCCTTATTACATCAAAATTTTGTGTTTTTATTTTCTCATTTTGTTTTTAAACAAGTTTAACATTTGCTCAAAATAAAAAACCCTAACACTTTTGTGCTAGGGTTTTTGGTGTAGCGAGATCGAGAATTGAACTCGAGACCTCCGGGTTATGAATCCGACGCTCTAACCAACTGAGCTACCTCGCCAGGGTATTATTTTTACGAGGTTGCAAATATAGCAACATATTTTAATGCTTCAAATTTTAATCTATTTTATTTGTGTAATAATATTTTTTTAAAAAAATATTATTACATATATTGTCGCTCTTTAAAATACAAAAAATAGCAATGATAAATTATATAAAGTTTGAATTAGAATTTCCACTACATGTATCACCTAGCTTTTTACACCAATACCTTTCAACGCCCGATGGGTTAGGTGAGTGGTTTGCCGAAAATGTAAAATCAAGAGGTGAAATTTTTACTTTTGTATGGGGAACGACAGAAGAAAAAGCAAAAATGATACCCACTAGAACAGATGAAACCATTCGGTTTAAATGGTTGGATTCCGTTAAGGATAATTTTTTTGAATTTAAAATTGAAATAGATGAAATAACAAAAGATTTATCTTTAATAGTTACCGATTTTGCTGAAGAGGATGAGCTTGTCGAAACAAAAATGTATTGGGAAAATAAAATAGCACAGCTCAAATTAGTTCTTGGAGCATAAGCTTTATTGACTATTTGAATTAAAAATACTTAAACGCTTATCTTTAAATAAATCTTGTTGAGGAATTTTAAAAGTTGAGAATGATTAATTTAGAGAAGGGTTTTCGGGCGCATTAGCCCACATAAGATAGTCACCTCCAATACGTTTTAATTCATTCTTCCAAAAGGAGCTAGGTTTAGTAGTAAAGATATTCTGATAGTTATTTTTTATAACAAGCCAAGATTCGGTATCTAATTCTTCTTCAAGTTGTTTGGTTTGCCACCCAGAATATCCCAAGAAAAATCTGATATCTTCATTTTTGAGTTTTCCTTCTATAAGCAATTGTTTTACAGTATCAAAATTGCCACCCCAAAATAAATTATTGCCAATTTTTTCACTATCAGGAATTAAATTTGGAACACTATGAACATAGTATAAATTACTTTTAGCTACAGGTCCGCCATTGAATAAAGGAAATTCCGAATTTAATTCTGGTAAAATATCTTTAAGATTAAATTCAAGAGGTTTATTAAAAATAAATCCAACAGAACCATTTAGATCATGTGAAGTTAGTAAAACTACAGACCTATTGAATGGCCGATCTCTAAAAATTGAGGGTTCGGCTACTAATAATTTTCCTTTAGTAGGTTTTAAGTTAGTCATTTATAAAAATAATATTTGATAAATATATATAAAATATTTAACAAAAAAAAACTCCCTTTTTTATAAGGGAGTTAAATTTCTTTTAATTTTAATTAAATTAATTCACAGAACTACTAAGTTCTGCACCTGATTTAAATTTAACAACATTTTTAGCAGCAATTTTGATGGTTGCACCAGTTTGTGGATTTCTTCCTTCTCTAGCAGCTCTTTTAGATACTGACCAAGAGCCAAAACCCACTAAGGAAACACGACCGCCTTTTTTAAGAGTTCCTGAAACACTTCCCATAAAACAATCTAAAGCTTTTTTTGCAGATGCTTTTGAAATGCCTGCATCTGCAGCCATTGCATCTATTAATTCTGATTTGTTCATAATTTAATAATTTAAATAAAGGTTAAACAATAATTTATTTTTGTTAGTCAAACAAATATAGTATTTGCAAGGGTTTGCGCAATAAATCACTTAAAAAAAACACAGATTTGTTAATAAATATAATCCAATTGTTAATAACCTTTATTAAAATATGGCAAATTCTATAAAAACCTTATAAATAAAGCACTAAACAAACTTTGATTGGTCATCAAATTTATAGCCATTTAAAAAACTGACAACGTCCATTCGCTTCTTTCCGGCAAGTTGTAATTCTAAAATTTCTAAAAATCCATCTGCGCAAGCTATTTTAAGATTCTTTTTATCAGCTATTATAGTGCCCACTTTTAACAAGTGAGAATCTTGAATTATTGAAGTTTTAAATATTTTAATTTTAATTTGTTCGTTGTTATTTAACAAATAACACCAGGCGGCAGGATACGGACTTAAGCCTCTAATTTTGTTATAAATGGTCAATGCATCATTTTGCCAATCTATTTTACATTTATCTGGATGTAATTTAGGAGCTTGTTTTGTAGTAAAGTTAGTTTGTAATTTTGTTTTTACCGAACCATTTGCAATGGCATTGACTGTTTTAATAACCAAATCAGAACCCAAAACCATAAGCTTATCGTGTAAATCACCAGCATTTTCGCTTGGAATAATATCTATTTCAGACTGGTAAATAATGGCTCCAGTATCAATTTTTTCATCGATAAAGAAAGTGGTAAGTCCTGTTTTTGTTTCGCCATTTATAACTGCCCAATTAATAGGGGCTGCACCTCTATAATCTGGCAATAATGAAGCATGTAAGTTAAAAGTTCCATATTTTGGTAGTTTCCAAATACTTTCTGGTAACATCCTAAAAGCCACAATAATTTGTAGATTAACGCCTAGGTTTTTTAAGCTTTCTAAAAATTCGGGTGATTTTAAATTGGAAGGTTGTAGAATTGGAATACGATAATTTAAAGCTTCTTTTTTAACATCCGACATTTGCAATTTTTGACCTCTACCAGCAGGTTTATCGGGAACAGTAACAACAGCTACAACCTGAAAATTATTTTTGATAAGTGCTCGAAGTGTCGGTACCGCAAAATAGGGTGTCCCCATAAAAGCTATTTTTAAATCATCCATTAAAATTTGGTATTTAATTGAAAATTATGTTGCGAATTTATAATTATTTTGTTGTTTTCTAAAAGCAGTTGCAGGCAAATTAAAATATGCTTTTCTGGCAAATCTAGTTTGGTAACTATTGTTTTTGAACTGAGGCTCTCTTCAATTTTTAACAGATTAATAATTGATTTAGCTATATCATGATAATGAACTACTTTGCTCTCTTGCTTTTTTGAGATGCAAATATCGCAAGTGCCACAATTATCTGTAATGGTTTCTCCAAAATAATCTAAAATTAGTTTCACTCTACAAATCGAATTTTCAGTAACAAAATGTATAACAGATGCTACCTTTTCGGCTTGATGCTTATTAAATGAAGTAATATTTTTAGAAATTTTATTGATAGTTAATTCGTCTTCTCTTGGCACCAAAAATTGAATTTGTACGTTGGTATTAGAGGTCTTAAACTCAACAATACCATCTCGATGTAATAAATTTAGATTTTGTATGATAATTTTCTTTGAAGTATTGAGTTTTGCAGCAATCATTCCAACATTTATTGAAGATTTATTTTCAAAAAGTCCACCATAATTACGCAAGATTACTTTAACTAATTGACCCAATTCCTGATGCATTTCAGAATAGGCTAAAACCTGATGATTTGTAGCCTTAAAAAAAAGCTCACTCTGATGATAAAAACTCGAGTTAAGTTCTATAACACCTTCGCGTTCAAGTGTTTTTAGACTATTAAAGCAAAGTAAATATTCAAAATTATAGATTTTACAAAATTCATTAATATCAAAATCAAACCAGTTACAATTGATTTCGCCGTAAGGCAAACGGAAATATTGGTTTATCTTTTTGTAAACCTCTAAAATATAACTTGTGTTGGGTGTATTGTTTTTAAATTGTTTTTCAACATCATTAATTTCGGCTTTATTTTTAAATAAATAGGCAGTTGCACGCTTTTGATTTCTTCCTGCGCGACCTGTTTCTTGAATGTAATTTTCAATACTTTTCGGAATATTATAATGAATAATTTTACTTACATTAGATTTATCAATACCCATTCCAAAGGCATTGGTAGCCACCATTATAGGTGTTTGTTCTGCTATCCAATTTTTGTAACCCAAATCTTTTTCTTCTGGACTTAATCCGCCGTGGTAAAAACTGCTTTTTAGCCGATTGGCATTTAAAAATTGGGCTAAGTCTTTAGTCAGTTTACGGGTATTCACATAGACGATACTCGGTTGTGGGTTGTTGCTTAAAATCGATAAAAGTTTATTGTTTTTATCTTCAGTTTCAATAATCTGATAAGCGATATTCTTACGGTAGAAAGATTTTTTAAAAAGTTGAGGTTTATCTAGCGACAAATAAGTTTCGATATCTTTTAAAACTAAAGGTGTTGCTGTGGCGGTTAATGCTAAGAACGGAATGTTTGGTAATTTCTTTTTTAGGTTGGCAATTTTTAAAAAAGAAGGTCTAAAATCATGACCCCATTCTGAGATACAATGTGCCTCATCAACGGCTACTAGAGAAACATCTAATTCTTGAATTTTTTGTTTAATGAAATCAGATTGGAGGCGCTCTGGCGAAAGGTAAAGGAATTTGACAAATCCAAACTTACAATTGTCAAAAATCCGAATGATATCATCTTGAGTGTACTTTGATTCCAAAAAAACGGCTTTAATACCTTTTTGTTCTAGATTTGTTACTTGGTCTTTCATCAAAGCAATTAATGGCGAAATGACCAAGCAAATTCCGTCCGACATCAATGCTGGTATTTGAAAACAAACCGATTTTCCGCCGCCTGTTGGTAGCAGCGCAATGGTATCTTTTTTATTTAAAATAGATTGTATAATAGCTTCTTGTGGTGGAATAAAAGCTTGATGATTAAAATATTTAATTAAATAATCAATGGGTTTTTGCATGACATTGTTAAGTCAGATATTTTAATATAAAATCAACGCGCTCAAAAACATTGCCAATAGGGACCTCAATTGTTTTATAATCTAATGATTCGTAAGTGTTTTTTAGATGATTATGAATAGCTAAAGCCTGTTCAAAACTTTCATATCGTTCGTTATCAGTAATATAAATAGCCTCCCAAGGTGGCATTAAAAAAATAGTATCATACAGATTTTTTTTGCTTTCATCTATATATTTTTTAGGATATTTTATACCCATATAATTCATATAAGCATGGATATCAGGAATTCCTCTATCAAAAAAAACAAACTGACTCTCTAATTTTAAAGCTTCTTGATATTGATTCAAACGTCCCTCCAATAGCATTTTGCTAAATAAAAGTGGGTCTTTTAAGAAGAGTTGCTCTATCCCATTTATTCGAGCCATAGCAGTAACTTTTCTAGAAATTTCATGCATACAAGCAAAGCCAACACTTTCTAATTGATTTATTATGGTGGTCTTACCGGTACCTGGTCCTCCAGTGATAACTATTTTTTGCATGGGTTAAAATCCTAATTAATTGACTTCCACCAAATAAATGTTTAAGTATTTCATGTAAATTTGAGTTTTTAAAATTAGATAAAATAATTATCAATTAAGAGTTATGGATAGAAAAGGAGATGAATTTTATAAAAAATTAAGAGATAGTTTGATGGAAACAACAAAATTTCCAACCAATTATATGTTTAAATTCATCATTCCTAATAAATTGGAACAGAAAAAGCAAATAAATAATTTATTCGCTCTTGAAGGAGCTATCGTCAAAACAAATACTTCAAAATCGAAAAAATTTATCAGTTTTACTATTTTGCAAAAGATGAATACCGTTGAAGACATTCTTGCAAAATACAAGGAGGCATCAAACATTAAAGACATTATTTCTTTATAAATAATTTAACAACATTTGTTAATTAATACTTTATTTTTGGGCTTTATTTAAAACAACTTATTTTTATAGATATGATAAAATCTTTTATTCCTGTATTGCTTATATTCTCAATGCTTACAAGTTTTGATGGATTTTCCCAAAAAAAGGATAAAGTCTTATTTAAAATTGATGGACATCCACAATTGGTTTCAGATTTTTTAAAGAATTATAATACAAATAGAGATATCATCGCTGATTCTACGCAAAAAAACATCGACAACTATTTACAATTATATATCAATTTTAGATTAAAAGTTTTAGAGGCAAAAGCAATGAAACTGGATACGCTTCCTGAATTTATTGGAGAATTGTCACGATATAAACAACAATTAATGATTCCTTATTTAAAAGACTCTTTGGCTATTGAAAAGTTGGTTAAAGAAGCTTATGAAAGAACCAAATACGAAATCAATGCAAGCCATATTTTAATAAGAGTTGATGAATATGCAAAACCAGCTGATACGTTAATTGCTTTTCAAAAAATTAATAAAGCTTTACAAGATTTAAAGAATGGAAAATCTTTTGAAGAAGTTGCTAAACAATATTCTGAAGACCCATCGGTTAAAAATAATCAAGGAAATCTGGGCTATTTTAAGGTTTTTAGTATGGTTTATAGTTTTGAAAATGCAGCTTATAATACACCTATTGGCGAAGTTTCTAAGATTTTTAGAACAAGATTTGGCTATCATATTGTTAAAGTAGTCGATAAACGTTTGTCGCAAGGAGCAGTGCAAGTAGCACATATAATGCTTAAAAATGAAGATATTTTATCTGATAAGAAAAATAAAATCAAAATTGACAGTTTATATCAGCTGCTTTTAAAAGGGGAAAACTTTGCCCATATAGCCAAAAAATATTCCCAAGATTCTGGTTCTGCTCAAAATGGGGGGCTAATTCCAAAATTTGAATATGGAAAAATTATTAAATCCTTTGCAGACGAATCATTTGCATTATCAAAAATCGACTCCTTTTCAAAACCTTTCAAAACGGAATTTGGTTGGCATATTGTAAAATTGATTGAAAAATTTCCAGTTGCTAGTTATGACAGCTTAAAACCCTCACTTTTAGAAAATGTAAAACGTGGCGACAGAGCCGAATCTATTGAGCAAACTGTTATTGCTAAGCTAAAGAAAAATTATAAAATAATAGATTTTGAATCTGCTCTTGCTCAATTTTATAATGACGATTGGTATAAAAAAGCCGATAGTTTAAATGCAAGCATTTTAAAAGTTCAAGATAGTGTTTATACACAACACGATTTTGTTATATATTTAAAGTTTAAACAATTAAAAACCAGTGTGCCCTATTTTGTTTATCAACAATTTAGAGATCGGAAAATTATGGATTATTACAAATCAAATCTCGAAAAATCAAATCTAGAATTTGCGTCGGCTGTAAATGATTTTAGAGAAGGTTTGCTGTTATTTAATGTGATGGAAAATCAAGTTTGGGAAAAAGCTCAAAATGACAGTATTGGTTTAGATGCATATTATATGCTGAATCGCAATAAATATCCAAAGGAATTGAAAGATAATAAAGGAGCTATCATAAATGATTATCAAAACTATTTAGAGCAAGCTTGGATTTTAAATCTGCGAAAAAAATACAGTATCGATTTAAATAAATCGGCTTTAAAACGAATTAAAAAAACACATGAGCACATTGAAAAATAGCAGCTACTTATGGCTTTTTCTTTTAGGTTTATTAAGCTTGAATTCTTGCCGGTATATTTCCTTAAAAAAGGATGTTGACAATCCAATTCTTGCAAAAGTTTATGAAGAAACACTTTATTTTAACGATATCCAATCTATCATACCAAAAGCTATCTCAAAAGAAGATAGCTTAGTGTTTTTAAATAATTATGTAAATAATTGGGCACGTCAACGCTTACTTTTATATAAAGCTAAACTCAATTTAAATGAAGATAAATTAGCTTTTGATAATTTGGTAACACAATATAAAGAAGATTTATATGTCAATAAATATAAAGAAGCAGTGATAAAGCAATATTTAGATACAGTTGTTAATGTAAATGAAATTGAAGAATTCTATTCTAAAAATCAAGATAATTTTAAGCTTAATGAAAATTTAGTTAAATTAAAATACATTCAATTTGGCAACAATGTTTTAAATCCAAAAGAATTTATAAGGCTTTTTAAATCAAATAAAAAAAATGATTTATATAAACTCGACGATTTGCGTTTACAATTAAAATCGGCTTCATTAAATGATTCTGTATGGATTAGCTATAACGATGTTATTGCTAAAATTCCGTTTTTAAAAAATGAAAATTCTGCCCAAATTTTAAAAAAATCAAATATCATCGAAAAGAAAGATAGTTTAGGCTTATATTTGGTGGCTATAAAAGATGTCTTGAATATAAATGATACGGCGCCAATTAGCTATGTAACACCGACAATTATTGAGATAATTTTACATAAACGCGAATTAAATTTAATAAAAAATTTACAAGAAACTTTAACTAAAGATGCAATTAAAAATAATGAATTTGAAATATTTATCGAAAATTAAATACCTATTACTACTATCAGTTTTATTAAATATCAATGCAATTTCTGCACAAAAGACAAAAGAAAAAGTTGATGGAGTTGCTGTTGTTATCGGAAAAAACGTCATTTTAGATAGTGATATTGAAGTTTATAGAAAAGAACTTGAATCGCAAAGTGACAACAAAATTGATATAACCGATTGCGAAATGCTTGAACAAGTTATGAAACGCAAATTGCTTGCACACCACGCAGTTATTGATAGTGTTGAAGTAAAAGACGAAGAAATTAACAGCAATGTCGATCGTAAAATTGAAAGTTTTAAACAACAGTTAGGCTCTGAACAAAAAATTGTAGATTTTTATGGATTTACTAATTTAGAAGATTTTAAAAAAGAGTTTTTTAATGTAGAAAAAGAGGCTTTATTAATAGCAAAAATGCAAAATAAAATCACCGAGAAGGTTAGTGTAACCCCAGAAGAGGTAAGAAGCTATTTTAAAAGCCTTGAGAAAAAAGGAAATTTACCAAATTTTGGAGCCGAAATTGTTTTAGAACAAATTGTCCTAAATATTGAACCTTCCGAAGAAGCTGTTGCTGATATCATCAAACGATTAAAAGAATATAAAAAAGAAATTGAGGAAGGCTCTAGTTTTAGAATGAAAGCCATTTTATATTCAAATGATCCAGCTGTAACAAAATCAGATGGTGATATTTATACCATTAATAGACAAAGTGGATTTGTGAAAGAGTTTAAAGAAGCTGCATTTAGCTTAAACGAAGGCGAAATTTCGGAACCATTTAAATCGGAATTTGGGTATCATATTCTACAATTGGTTAAAATTAAGGGTAAAGATCGCGATGTCAGACATATTTTATTACAACCCGAAATTGATGAAAAAAGTCTTGAGAAAGCAAAAGATTCTATTCAAAAGATTAAAGATGATATCATTTTGAAAAAAATTACTTTTGAAGACGCCGCTTTTAAATATTCGACAGACAAAGAAACTAAAAATAATTACGGACTGTTGATAAATCCAGAAACTAGCGATAGTAAATTCGAATTAACACGTATGGATCCCAGCCTTTATGCTAGAGTTAGCAACTTGGCAAAGGGAGATATGACCGCAGTTTATTACGATGAATCACGATCTGCAGAAAAAATGTACAAAATTATCTTGATGAAAGATAAAATTCCATCACACTTAGCCGATTTAGTTAAAGATTATGAAAAAATACAAAGCTTAGCTTTACAAAAAAAGAAACAAGAAGCTATAGATAAATGGGTAAATAAAAAAATTATTGATACCTACATAAAAATAAGTGGAAGTTATAAAAATTGTAACTTTGAATTTAATTGGAATAAAAATTAATTAAACTAATTATGTCAGACGTCGTTGCCTTAAAATTATTGATAGCTAAATACCAAACGTTAAAACAAGAAATTGCAAAGCGAATTGTAGGTCAAGAAGTTGCAGTTGATTATTTATTAATATCAATATTAACGGGTAAACACGCATTGTTAATTGGGGTTCCTGGCTTAGCAAAAACCCTTCTTGTAAACACCATTGCGCAAGCCATTGGTTTAGATTTTAAACGTATTCAATTCACTCCAGATTTAATGCCAAGCGATATTATTGGCAGCGAAATTTTGGGAGAAGATCGCCAATTTAAATTCTTAAAAGGGCCTATTTTCGCTAATATTATTTTAGCTGACGAAATTAATAGAACACCACCAAAAACACAAGCAGCATTGCTTGAAGCGATGCAAGAATTTTCGGTTACTGTAGCTGGTGTAAGATATCAAATAGAAAAACCATTCTTTGTTTTGGCTACACAAAATCCTATTGAGCAAGAAGGTACATATCCTTTGCCAGAAGCTCAATTAGACCGTTTTATGTTTTCTATAGTTTTAGATTATCCTAGTTTGCAAGAAGAAATTGACATTGTAAAATCGACAACAATTGGCATTGAACAAACAATAAATCCACTTTTTACAGCTCGAGAAATTTTAGACTATCAAGCGCTTATTAACCGAATTCCAGTTGCCAATAACGTCATTGAATACGCTGTGAAATTAGTAAATAAAACGCGCCCAAATGTTGTTAATGCTGCAAAAAATGTCCAGGAATATCTAGATTGGGGCGCTGGTCCACGCGCTTCTCAAAATCTGGTAATTGCTTCAAAAGCTTATGCCGTTATTCACGGAAAATATTCGCCAGATATAGAAGATGTTCAAGCCGTAGCTTTTGCAGTCTTACGTCACAGAATTATTAAAAATTATAAGGCTGAAGCCGATGGCATTACCGAAGAACGCATTATAAAATCCCTTTTTTAATTTTATTATTTTTCACCATATAAACGTTTTATTATTATAATAATAACACGTATATTTGCACGCCTTATTTCGAATAAAGGATTTTAATGAGGTTAAAAAAAAATAGATAAACCCTTTTACTGTTTTGTCGTTTAAAAATCCTGATAAATAGTAAAATACAAAAATTAATTTCAGCTCATGTCTGATGAAAAAACAAAAAAAGTAGCCGAAGAATCTATTGAAGCTACTCCAAAAAAAGCAGTTAAAACCACAAAACTTACTGCCGAAACAGAAAAAATTGAAGAAATAGAAACCGAAAATGCGCCCATTGAGGCCGTCGTAGAAAAAGTTAAAGTTCCATTACAGGTTCAAGATCCTCAAGCATTTCTTGATAATTTTGATTGGCATAAATACGAAGAAGGTATTGAATCTATTGACGAAAGCCAACTTAAATCTTTTGACGAAGCTTTAGAAGGTACAGCAGGGTTAGTTGACGAACATCAAGTTATTGAAGGCGTTGTAGTTAGACTTACTGATAGAGAAGCTATCATTGATATCAATGCTAAATCAGAAGGCGTTATTTCTTTAAACGAATTTAGATACAATCCAAGTTTAAAAGTTGGTGATTCTGTTGAAGTATTAATTGATAAACGAGAAGACAGTTCTGGACAATTAGTATTATCTCACAGAAAAGCTCGCGTTATTAAAGCTTGGGATCGCGTGAACAATGCTCACGAAACGGGCGAAATTGTCAATGGTTTTGTAAAATGTAGAACCAAAGGCGGTATGATTGTAGATGTATTTGGCTTAGAAGCTTTCCTACCAGGTTCTCAAATTGATGTGAAACCAATTAGAGACTACGATCAATTTGTTGAAAAAACAATGGAATTTAAAGTTGTTAAAGTTAACCACGAATTTAAAAATGTTGTGGTATCTCATAAAGCACTTATCGAAGCCGATCTTGAATCTCAAAAACGCGAAATTATTGGCCAATTAGAAAAAGGTCAGGTACTTGAAGGTGTTGTTAAAAACATCACATCTTATGGCGTATTTGTCGATCTTGGCGGTGTTGACGGATTAATTCACATAACTGATTTATCTTGGAGCAGAATTAATCATCCAAGTGAAGTAGTTGAACTAGATCAAAAATTAAATGTAGTTATTCTTGATTTTGACGATGAAAAAACAAGAATCCAATTAGGTTTAAAACAATTAAGTCAACATCCTTGGGAAGCTTTAAGCGAAGACTTAAAAGTTGGCGATAAAGTAAAAGGCAAAGTGGCTATTATAGCCGATTATGGCGCTTTTATTGAAATTGCTCCTGGAGTTGAAGGCTTAATCCACGTGTCAGAAATGTCTTGGTCAACACACTTACGCTCTGCTCAAGATTTTGTTAAATTGGGAGATGAAGTTGAAGCAGTGATATTAACTTTTGACAGAGAACAACGTAAAATGTCGATGGGTATGAAACAGCTTTCTGCTGATCCTTGGACAAATATTGCCGCTAAATACCCTGTTGGTTCTAATCATAAAGGAATAGTTAGAAACTACACAAACTTTGGTGTTTTTGTTGAATTAGAAGAAGGTATTGATGGGTTAGTTTACATCTCAGATTTATCTTGGACTCAAAAAATTAAACACCCATCCGATTTTGTTAAAGTTGGAGATATTCTTGATGTAATGGTTATTGAACTTGATGTTGAAGGTCGTAAACTTAATTTAGGTCATAAACAAACCGAAGAAAATCCTTGGGATTCTAAAGAATCAAGTTTTGCTATCGATTCAATTGTAACAGGTACTATTAAAGAAAAAAATGCTAAAGGTGCTATTGTAGTTTTTGATAATGATGATGCCGAAGCTTTTGCTCCTGCGCGTTTACTTGAAAAAGAAGACGGTTCAAAATTAGAAAAAGGTGATACAGCTCAATTTAAAGTAATCGAATTTAATAAAGATTTTAGAAAAATTGTAGTATCTCATACCGCTATTTTTAAGGCAGAAGAACAACAAAACCTTAAAAATGCTAATAGTGCATCCGAAAATTCAGAAAAATCTACTTTAGGTGATATTTCTGCATTAGCAGATTTGAAAGAACGCATGGAAAAAAAAGGTAAATAATCTTTTTTAAAATTTTTACTGATCCGCTTTGTTGCAAGACAAAGCGGATTTTTCTTTATATAGATTCAATTTTCCAAAATACCAAATGCTAATAGTGGCATTTTTTTTCTAATTTCAACTAATAAACTTACATTTGTTCATAAAAAAATTTAATGGCATTAATAAAATCAATCTCAGGAATTAGAGGTACTATTGGTGGAAAAATAAACGACAATCTTACGCCAATAGATACCGTAAAATTTGCCGCTGCATACGGAACTTGGCTACAATCTCAAAATATAAATAGCAAATCTTTAACGGTTATAGTTGGCCGTGATGCGCGCATTTCCGGTAAAATTGTAAGCGGACTTGTTTGTGAAACCTTGTTGAGTTTAGGCATTCATGTAACTGATTTGGGTCTTTCTACAACGCCAACAGTCGAAATAGCCGTGATTCTAGAAAGCGCGCAAGGAGGAATCATTATTACAGCCTCCCACAATCCAAAACAGTGGAACGCCTTAAAATTACTGAATCATAAAGGTGAGTTTTTAAATAATGACGAAGGGACAAAAGTTATTGATATAGCAGAAAAAGAAGCATTTGAATTCGCCCAAGTTGATAATTTAGGCACTTATAAAAAAAATACTGATTACATCAATAGACATATAAATGAAGTTTTGAAACTAAAATTAGTGGATGTTGATGCTATAAAAAAAGCGCATTTTAAAGTGGTTGTCGATGCCGTAAATTCAACTGGAGGTATTGCCATTCCTGCATTGTTAGAAAGATTAGGCGTTACTTGCGTCAAGTTATATTGTGAACCTAATGGAAAATTTCCACATAATCCGGAGCCTTTGCCAGCACATCTTACTGAGATTTCTAAATGGGTTGTTCAAGAAAAAGCCGATTTTGGTATTGTAGTTGATCCAGACGTAGATAGGTTAGCTTTAGTCAATGAAGACGGAACAATGTTTGGTGAGGAATACACGTTAGTAGCTTGTGCCGATTATGTTTTGCAACACACACCAGGTAACACGGTTTCTAATTTATCATCTTCGCGTGCTTTGCGCGAAATAACCATTAAATACGGTGGTAAATATCAAGCGAGCGCCGTTGGCGAAGTCAATGTGGTAGCCCTTATGAAAGCAAATAACGCTGTGATTGGTGGCGAAGGAAATGGCGGTATTATTTATCCCGAATTACATTATGGTCGCGATTCATTGGTTGGTGTAGCGCTATTTTTATCGCATTTAGCGCATAAAAAAATAAGCAGTTCTCAACTTAGAGCGAGCTATCCTAATTTTTATATGAGTAAAAATAAGATAGAACTTACAGCCGATTTAAATGTTGATGAGATTTTAAAACAGATGGCTAGAAAGTATGAAAATGAGCAAGTAAGCACCATTGATGGTGTTAAAATAGACTTCAAAAATGAATGGGCTCACTTGCGAAAATCTAATACTGAACCAATTATTAGAGTTTATACAGAAAGCACTTCTGAACAAAAAGCAGAGGCGCTAGCACAAAATATTATCAATGATATTAAACAGATTGCTTCTATAACATGAATAGCACTTTAGAAAATTATTTTAAACCTTTTCGGGATCGTATTATTGGTGTAAATCAAACATTCAATTCTCCTTTTGGTGAACAAAAAATTATTTATACCGATTGGACAGCGAGTGGCAGACTTTATAAACCAATTGAAGATAAGATAATAAATGAATTTGGTCCCTTTGTAGCCAATACACATACCGAAACCTCATTTACAGGAGCAACCATGACAATGGCATATCACAAGGCACGCCAAATTATTAAAAATCATGTCAACGCTTCAAAAGACGATGTTTTAATTACTGCAGGAAGTGGTATGACTGGTGTTATTAATAAATTTCAACGCATTTTAGGGATTAGAATTCCGGAGTCATACAAAAATGCGATGAGCATTCCTGAAAATTTAAAACCTGTGGTGTTTATAACCCACATGGAACATCATTCAAACCAAACTTCGTGGGAAGAAACAATTGCCGACGTTGAAATTATCCCCTGCCAAGAAACAGGCTTAGTGTGTTTTGATAGCTTTCTAAAATTACTAGATAAATACAAAAATCGCAAAGTTAAAATTGCCTCAGTAACGGCTTGTTCAAACGTCACGGGCATCCAAACCGATTATCATAAAATTGCTAAAATGATTCACGCAGTTGGTGGACTTTGTTTTGTAGATTTTGCCTGCTCGGCGCCTTATGTTACTATTGATATGCATCCTAAAGATGACGAAGACACTTCTTTAGATGCCATTTTCTTTTCACCTCATAAATTTTTAGGAGGGCCTGGAAGTAGTGGCGTTTTGGTGTTTAATAAAAAATTATATCACAATATGGTGCCCGACAATCCGGGTGGAGGAACGGTAAGTTATACAAATCCTTGGGGAGAACATATTTATTTAGACGATATCGAATTGCGTGAAGATGGAGGCACACCGGGTTTTTTACAAACTATTCGCACTGCTTTAGCCATTCAATTAAAAGAAAAAATGGGCGTTGAAAAAATTTTGGCTCGCGAACACGAACTCAATGACTATATCTTCGGCCAATTAGAACCAATTAAAAATTTACACCTTTTAGCCGGGCAACATCACAACCGATTAGGAATTTTTTCTTTTTATGTAGAAGATGTTCATTTTAATTTAATTGTCAAGTTATTAAACGATAAATATGGCATTCAAACTCGCGGAGGTTGTTCTTGTGCAGGTACTTATGGCCATTTTTTATTGCACGTAGATCAACATCGGTCACACGATTTTAAAGCACAAATTCAAGAAGGTTGTTTGGTTGAACGTCCTGGTTGGATTAGAATGTCTATTCATCCTACAATAACAAATAAAGAAATTGTGTTTGTGTGCAATAGCATTAAAGAAGTCGTTGATAATTATAAAGAATGGCAAAAAGATTATACCTATCAAGCAGCAACCAATGAATTTGTTTACAATAAACAAGATATAGCCGCCAAAAATCTCATCGCTAATTGGTTTAAATTAGATGAATAAATTGTTGCTTTTTATAATATTGATTAACGTATTATGCTCTCTTAAAGGCTTTTCTGATGTTGATTTCTTTGAAAAGTTTAAGTTTAATGTGGGAGCCATAAAGCGTGGTGAGCTAATAAGACATATCAGCTCTGGATTTTTACACGCCGATTTTATTCACTTATTTTTTAATATGTATGCGCTATTTCTATTTGCACCATATATTATTGAAAATTTTGGCTCTCTTCAATTTGGAATTATTTATTTTCTTTGTCTGATAGCGTCCTCGTTTTTTTCATTTTTCTATAACATAAATAATCCTTATTACAGTGCTGTTGGTGCTTCTGGAGCGGTTGCCGGTATTGTTTATTCAGCTATTTTATTATATCCGGATATGACTTTAATAATTTTTCCATTACCAATTCCTTTGCCGGGATATATTTTTGGAATTGGTTATTTGATTTATTCTATTTATGGGATGAGAAAACAGCTTGGAAATATTGGACATAGCGCACATTTAGGTGGTGCTATTGCTGGTTATTTATTGACTTTAGCCTTAGCACCAAAAATCATTTTAGAACAGCCCTTTTTAGTAGTTGGTTTGGCAATTCCTATTTTAATCCTATTTGTTTTGCCAAAGCAATAAGTGTCTTATTTTATATATAATAAGACATCTATAATTTCATCGCCAATAACAGAAACAATGTATAAATTCGCATTATTAGTGTCGGCTATTTGAGAATATTTTTCTTGTCCAATTAAAGCATTTACAAAGTCAGGAATCGTATTGCTATGCCCAACAATTAAGACTGTTTTCCCCTTGTTTTTTTCCTTAAACTTAGCGTAATTTATTTTTGTAGGATCATATAAAATTGGTTTTATATGATGGCTAGCAGCTGTTGGATTTGCAGTTTCTATAGTTCGGTAGAAGTTGGTAGTATAAACTGAATCAATTTTTAAATCTTTAAATACTTGCGACCATTGTAGGGCTCGTTGAAATCCCTCAGCATTTAAATGAGGATTTTTATCGGTAGAATTACTTTGTTCTTTTTCGGCATGGCGGATTAAAAAATATGTTGTTTTTTCTGAATTATTTTGGCTAAAACCAGGTAAAACCAAATAAAACAAGAGAATTATAAATATGAAATGCTTCATAATAAAGTTGATATTTTGAGTAAAATTAATAAAAATCCCGACGCAATAACAATCGAGCCGGGATTTATTAAGTGACATTATTTATTTCTAAAGACAAATTCATCATCAAAAGAATCTAACAAAATATGTCCATTAGCTGTTATTTTGCCTGCTAATAATTCTTTTGATAATTTATTTAGGACTTCTTTTTGAATGATACGCTTTATTGGTCGTGCTCCAAATTGAGGATCAAATCCTTTGTTTGCCAAAGAAATAACTGCATCTTCGGTAGCCGAAAATTCAATATTTTTTTCTGCTAATAATTTATTAATTCCTTTTAATTGTAGATTGACAATTTGTATGACTTCTTTTTTATTGAGCGGTGTAAACATAATAACCTCATCAATACGATTTAAAAATTCAGGTCTGATGTTTTGCTTTAACACAGCCAAAACTTCAATTTTTGCCATTTCGGTAACATAGTCACGGTTTGCCATGTCCATATTTTCAAATTTTTCTTGAATAATATCTGCGCCCATGTTCGAAGTCATAATAATAATGGCATTTTTAAAATTGGCAAGACGTCCTTTATTATCGGTTAAACGACCTTCATCTAAAACTTGCAACAAAATATTGAAAGTGTCTGGATGTGCTTTTTCTATTTCGTCTAACAGAATGACAGAATATGGTTTACGCCTTACTGCTTCGGTTAATTGTCCGCCTTCGTCATAGCCCACATAACCCGGAGGCGCTCCAACTAGGCGACTTACGGCATGACGTTCTTGATATTCACTCATATCTATTCTAGTCAAGGCGCTTTCATCGTCAAACAAATATTCAGCCAAAGCTTTTGCCAATTCGGTTTTACCCACGCCCGTTGTTCCTAAAAATAAAAACGTTCCGATAGGTCGTTTGGTATCTTGCAAGCCTGCTCTAGAACGGCGTACCGCATCAGCAACAGCTTCAATAGCTTCATTTTGACCAACCACACGTTTGTGAAGTTCATCTTCGAGGTGCAGTAATTTTTCTTGGTCACTTTGCAACATTTTCTGAACCGGGATGCCAGTCCATTTAGCCACAACTTCGGCAATATCCTCACTTGTTACCACTTCTTTTATGAGCGCTGTAGATTGATTTTCGGCAAGATTTTTCTGTAAATCTGCTAAGATTTTAGTTTCTTTTTCAATCTTTCCATAGCGTATTTCAGCGACCAACCCATAATTACCATCGCGTTCGGCGCGTTCGGCTTCTTGTTTAAATTTTTCGATAGCTTCCTTAGCGGATTGAATTTTGTCAACCACATCTTTTTCACTCTTCCATTTGGCATAAATTCCCTCGCGATTTTCTTTAAAATTGGCTAATTCTTTTCTTAGACTAGTCAATTTTTCATCGTCCTTTTCGCGTTTAATCGCCTCAATTTCAATTTCTAATTGCATAATTTTTCGGTCTAGTACATCTAATTCTTCTGGTTTAGAATTAATCTCCATTCTCAGTTTTGCAGCGGCTTCGTCCATTAAATCTATGGCTTTATCGGGTAAAAACCGATCGGTAATATAACGAGATGAAAGGGTTACAGCGGCAATAATTGCCTCGTCTTTAATCTGAACTTTATGATGGGTTTCATATTTTTCTTTGATGCCTCTTAAAATTGAAATGGCACTTTCGGTATCGGGTTCATCTACCATAACTTTCTGAAAACGACGCTCTAAAGCCTTATCTTTTTCAAAATATTTTTGATATTCAGTCAAAGTTGTCGCGCCAATGGCGCGCAATTCTCCTCTTGCTAAAGCGGGTTTCAAAATATTGGCAGCATCCATAGCACCTTCTCCGCCACCTGCACCAACCAAAGTATGGATTTCATCTATAAACAACACAATTTTGCCTTCGGCATCTATGACTTCTTTTACAACCGATTTTAAACGTTCTTCAAATTCTCCTTTATATTTAGCCCCTGCAATAAGTGAGCCCATATCTAAGGAGTAAATAATTTTATCTTGCAGATTTTCAGGCACATCACCTTTTACAATTCGGTGCGCTAAACCTTCGGCAATAGCAGTTTTACCAGTGCCAGGTTCGCCAACCAAAATGGGATTATTTTTGGTGCGGCGTGATAAAATTTGCAAAATTCGTCTAATTTCTTCATCACGACCAATAACAGGATCTAATTTGCCGTCGTTCGCTAATTGATTTAGATTTTTAGCATATTTATTGAGCGCATTGTAGGTTTCTTCAGCATTTTGAGAATTTACTTTATGACCTTTTCGCAACTCATCAATAGCAGCTTTTAAATTAGTTTCATCAATATCATTATCTGTTAAAAATTGAGATGTTTGATCTTTTGCTTTTAGTATTGCCAAAAGCAGATGTTCTATGGTAACATATTCATCTTTCATCTTTTTGGCGATGTTGCTAGCTTCTAGAAGCATCGTATTAGCCGATTTTGAGAGCATTAATTCTGCGCCAGTTACTTTAGGAAAACTTTCTAAAATTCGAGTTAGTGTCTGTTTAAATATCTGAATGTTGACTCCCATTTTTTTTAATATGAATGGCATGACATTATCATCAACTTCTAGAATTGCTTGCAAAAAATGTGCATTTTCTATTTGTTGTTGATTTAAACCTTGCGTGATTTGTTGTGCACGTTGTACAACCTCTTGCGATTTAATAGTAAAATTATTAAAGTTCATAACGTTTGTTTTTAAATTGATATCAATCAAAACTAATACCAAGGCTCAAGTTACGAGTATTATCAGCCAAAATGACTTATTTTTGTAAGATTTTAAAGACATGACGTCTTATTACTTGAAATTATTAAATAAAAATGGTATGAGTTTCTTAAAATCTTTTTTTAAAACTGAAAGTAGTAACACTACTAAAAGTCAAATAGCTAGCTTTCCTTGGGAAGCATTAAATGAAATTAATCAAATTGACAAACTTATAAATGAGTCTCTTAAAAATAAGGTCGTTATCTTTAAACATAGCACACGATGTGGTATCAGTAGGGCGGTACTTAAAAATTTTGAAAAGCAAACCCAAGTTAAATCTGATGTGAAATTTTACTATTTAGATTTGCTGAATTATAGAGAAATTTCGAACACTTTAGCAAGTCGATTTGAAGTTATTCATCAATCTCCACAAGTCATTGTGCTAAAAAATGGCGAAGTAATGGCACAAGGTTCTCATTATGAAATTTTAAACATCGCTATTTAAAAATCTGACAAAATTAAGAGACTGGTAATAATTTGCCTGAGCAATCTCCAAATCCAATTCTAACTTTGCCATTTTGGCAATACCCGCGCATAATAACTGTATCGTTATCATTGATAAAACTTCGTTGCGTTCCGTCTCTTAATTTTAAAGGTTTGGTTCCATTCCATGATAATTCTAACATAGACCCATAACTATCTGGAGTAGGACCAGAAATGGTTCCAGAACCCATCATATCGCCAGCTACTACATTACAGCCGTTGATAGTATGGTGCGTAAGTTGCTGAGCCATTGTCCAATATAGATATTTAAAATTAGAATGGTTTACTTTATTTTCTGAGCCATTTTCAGGCTTTATAAAGGTTTCTAGATGAATATCAAAACTATTGTTTCCTTCTTGTTGAAGGTATTCAAATGGTTTTGGATTTTGTATTGGGCTGGCAATTCTAAATGGTTCTAGGGCATCAAGAGTTACAATCCAGGGCGAAATAGTCGAAGCAAAATTCTTTCCTAAAAAGGGACCTAAAGGCGCGTATTCCCAAGCTTGGATGTCTCTAGCGCTCCAATCGTTAAACAAAACCATTCCAAAAATAAAGTCTTCGGCTTTGTCAATTGAAATCCGTTGTCCTAATTTGTTGACATCGGTGGTGATAAAAGCCATTTCTAACTCAAAATCAACTGCTTTTGAGGGTCCAAAAATAGGAGCTGTGGCGCCTGCCGGGTTAGATTGACCAAAAGGACGTCGAATGGCTTTGCCTGTTGGAACTATTGAAGAGCTACGTCCGTGATAACCAACAGGTAAATACAGCCAATTTGGCAATAAGGCCTTGTTAGGATCTCTAAACATACTGCCTACATTTACGGCGTGTTCTTTACTTGAATAAAAATCGGTGTAATCGCCAATATTTACAGGCAAATGCATTTCTATATCGGCAATATTATGTATTATCTGAATTCTATGGTTTTTTTTATTTTGAAGTTTAGGATTTTCAATATCGAATAATTCGGCAATTCTATTTCTAACTAATCGCCAAATACCTTTACCATGCGCAATAAAATCGTTTAAACGGTCTTGTAAAAATACGTCATCAGTAAGGTCAATTCCTTTGAAATAACCTAGTTGGTGGAGGGCTCCTAAATCGATAGCATAATCACCGATACGCGAGCCAATAGTCATAACATTGTCTTTTGTTAAGAAAACGCCAAACGGAATATTTTGAATAGGGAAATCGGAATCAGGGCTAACGTTTAACCATGATTTTCGATTTGGATTATTTGCTATGATTTCCATGACAATTAATTTTAAGGTTTAATTTTTAAATACGTCAAACTTTAAAGACGCAAAGTAAAGATTTATTTGGTTCAAATGTATAAGAATTTCATGATTTGAAAAATGAATTTCTTACTTTTGGAGTCTATTTAACGAAACTTTAAAATTCCAATCAACAAATGAGAAGAGATCAAGAAATATTTGATTTAATTCAAGATGAAACTACAAGACAAACCAATGGTTTAGAGTTAATTGCATCCGAAAATTATGTCAGTCAACAGGTTTTAGATGCCATGGGTTCTGTATTGACAAATAAATATGCCGAGGGCTATCCAAACAAACGCTATTATGGCGGATGTGAAGTAGTAGACCAGGTTGAACAACTGGCAATTGATCGGGCAAAAGCACTTTTCGGGGCGACTTATGTAAATGTACAACCACATTCGGGTTCGCAGGCTAATGCGGCTGTTTATCAAGCTTTAATTAACCCTGGTGATAAAATATTGGGTTTTGATTTATCACATGGCGGTCATTTAACTCATGGTTCTTCGGTTAACTTTTCAGGAAAACTTTATCGACCCACTTTTTATGGTGTTGATCAAGAAACTGGACGCTTGAATTACAATAAAATTGAAACCATTGCTTTAAAAGAAAAACCACAAGTCATAATTGCTGGTGCTTCAGCTTATTCAAGAGATATGGATTTTGAGGCTTTTAGAGCTATTGCCGATAAAGTTGGTGCTTTATTGGTTGCCGATATTTCACATCCTGCGGGTTTAATTGCTAAAGGTATTTTAAACGATCCTTTGCCACATTGCCATGTAGTTACCACAACAACACATAAAACATTGAGAGGACCCCGAGGCGGAATGATTATGATGGGACAAGATTTTGACAATCCTTTTGGATTAAAAACGGCTAAAGGTGTTTTAAAACCGATGTCGGCTTTGTTAGATTCTGCTGTATTTCCAGGAACACAAGGCGGACCATTAGAGCACGTTATTGCTGCAAAAGCTGTCGCTTTTAAAGAAGCCTTAACAGATGATTTTTTATTTTATCAAATTCAAGTGAAAAAGAATGCTGCTGCTATGGCAAAAGCTTTAGTTGATAAAAATTATCATATTATTTCAGGTGGAACCGATAATCACATGATGTTAATTGATTTACGAAATAAAAATATTACAGGTAAAGAAGCCGAAAAAGCTTTAGTAGCTGCACATATTACCGTGAATAAAAATATGGTACCCTTTGATGATAAATCGCCATTTATTACCTCAGGAATTAGAGTTGGTTCTGCCGCTGTTACCACTAGGGGTTTAAAAGAAGCCGATATGCAAACCATAGTTGATTTGATTGATACCGTCATTATGAATTTCACTGACGAAACAATTATTGCCGAAGTGGGCAAAGCTGTAAATTTATTGATGCATAGAAAACCGCTGTTTACTTGGAAAAAATAAGATTTTAATAAACGCTATAAATTTAAACCTAACAAATTTACCTTTGAAGTTTCAAAGAATTTGTTAGGTTTATTATTTTTGATAATTTCTGATTGAGTGAAGTTTAAGACCTTAAAGAACTTTTAGCAAAAAAGTCTTCAGAAAATAAAATCGATAATTTCTATTCAATGGCTCTGGTAATAATTGATTGTGGTAATGCCTTTTTAGCTTTAGCTCCTAATTTTTTAATCTTTTCGACACTAGTTATCAAATTGCCATTTCCAGTCGATAATTTATTCATGGCGCCTTCATAATCTTTTTTAGCTTCATCCATCTTTTTGCCAACGCTTAGCAAATCGTCAAATAGACCCACAAATTTATCGTAAAGAGCTCCTGCTTGACGCGCAATTTCCATCGCATTTTGTTGCTGCTTTTCATTTTGCCACATACTGTCAATAGTTCGCAAAGTTGCTAAAAGCGTGGTAGGTGTAACGATGACGATATTTTTTTGAAAAGCCTTGTTATAGAGTTCACTATCTTGACTTAGAGCCACCGCAAAGGCGGGTTCTATCGGTATAAATAACAAGACAAAATCAGGTGATTCAATTTGATACAAATCCTCATATTTCTTTTCACTCAGCTGATTGACATGGCGATTTATTGATAAGACATGTTCTTTTAAAAATTGAATTTGGTCTTTCTCGGTTTCGGCATTTACATATTGCTCATAAGCTGTTAAAGTTACTTTTGAATCGACTATCATTTTTTTATTGTCGGGCAGAAAAATAATAACGTCGGGGCGGAGGCGTTGTTTTCCTTCGACATCAACTGTAAAGCTTTTTTCAACTTCATATTCACGACCTTTTTCTAAGCCCGATTTTTCTAAAACGCGCTCTAAAATCATTTCACCCCAATTTCCTTGCGTTTTGCTATCGCCTTTGAGCGCCCTTGTTAAATTTATCGCTTCTTTACTCATTTGTTCGTTAATGGCGGTTAAACCGATGATTTGTTGACGTAAAGCTGCGTGATAATCTATGCTTTCTTTATGTGACGTTTCAACGCGCTTTTCGAAAGTCAGAATTTTTTCTTGCAAGGGATTTAAAATATTTTCGATATTTTCTTTATTTATAATGGTAAACTTCTCGGATTTCTCTTCCAAAATTTTATTGGCTAGCAATTGGAATTCTTTAGTAAATTTTTCTTGTAAATCGGTTAAATCTTTTTTCTGAGTATCTAATTTTTCGGAGAGATAGGTGAGTTCGCTTTCTTTTTTTGTCAGTAATATTTGAAAATTATTATTTTCAACTTGCAGTCTTTTAGTTTGTTCGGTCAGATTTACTTTATCAGATAATAGCATTTGATTAACCGAATTGAGCGTAGCAATTTCTTTTGTTGCACCCGATTTAGACTTAAACATGCCTATAAAATATCCAAGCGCAATAAAAATAGCACTTCCAATAAAAATTAAAAATAAATCCATCATAAATAAATTAGCTTATAAAATTAATATTTTTAAATTTGATGAGCATTGATTATCTAACAAGTTTATGAAATTTATCCTTTTGTTTTTTTACAAGCGAATTTTGGGCTGGTCTTTTACCAATACTTACCCAAAACATTTGAAAAAATATGTCATCATTGCAGCGCCTCATACCAGCACTTATGATTTTCCGCTTGGTATTTTAGTAAAATATTCCTTGGGAATTTCTACCAATTATATCGGTAAAGACAGTTTATTTAAACCACCTTTCGGATTTATTTTCAGATGGTTAGGTGGGTATCCGGTTGACCGAAGTAAAAACAATAATTTTGTCGATCAAATCGTTGCGCTTTTTAACCAAAACGAAAAATTTGTTTTAGCGATGAGTCCGGAAGGCACACGAAAAAAAACGGAAAAATGGAAAACCGGTTTTTATTATATCGCCAAAGGCGCAAAAGTACCCATCGTGATGATTGCCTTAGATTTTGAACACAAAAATGTAAAATTCTCTGAACCTTATTACACTACAGATAATATTGAAGCCGACTTTAAATATTTTCACGATTTTTATAAAGATGTCAAAGGAAAGCACCCCGAGTTATTTACAAACTAATTTTAAACACGAGATTTTTAAATAGCTTAATTTATTTTTCTGAATTCAATAGCATTTTCTTTATCAAAGTAATCTGACCTAAATGGTAATAACTGTGTTCAATAAGCGCATTGATATTCCTATGATAGGTACCATATTTCTTATCAGCAAAAACTTCTTCCATTTTTTTATCAGGCATTTGCGCTAATAGAATTGCAAATTTTTCGGCATCTTGCCACAGTTTATCCAACAGTTTTTTCCAATCTTCTTTTGATTCAATGGGTTTAAAATCAAAACTATATTTATCTTTAATGTCTAGTGAACCCCCTTCAAAAACATTTAGAATTCCAGCTATATAATAGTCTATATGAAAGGTTAGTGCAGCAATGGTATTAAATTTGCCAATTTTTGTTGTGGCTTGTTGCCAACTGATATCCGATAATTGGTCTTTAAAATTGGTAGCAACAACCCAATCGCCGTTTAACAATATCTCTCTGAATCGATCTGCTAGTTGTTTTGTTGATTCCATTGATGATGTTTTAGACCGAAAGATACAAAAACACCTTTAAATTGTTTTCACTCTTTTTGAAACATCGACTATTTGTTTAAAACCCAACCAAATAACATGGTTAATATTATAAGTATCGGGCTTATTTTTTTTAGCTACTTGGTAGTTATAATAGAGATAAGCCGAAAGGTTTTTATGAAACTGAAGTGAAGGTCCGCCATACAATCTATTTTGGTCAAAAGTATTGTAAGTAATTTCCTTACCGGAATTGATGAATATTTCATCACCAAGGTCTAACGATACTTTAAAAGGATATTGATTGTCATTTATTTTAATAATTGGCAACGTACATATCAGTCTGTATCTAAATCTAAAATTAAAATGATTTGAATCATCATCAAGATTTTTAATAAAGCGTTCTTCAATTTGAAATCGTTGAGAAATGCTTATTGTTTTATGTTGTGTTGTGTACAATAAATATTGAAACGGACGATTTTCGGTTTTACTTAGTGTATTGGAACTATAGATACCCACACGTGCCATCCCAATAAATAATTGTTCAGCATTAGAAATATGATATCCAGCACCTAAGCTTCCAAAAGATAATAAATGATTGCTAAAATCTTTTTCCCAACGGTAATTAAAAGACCCTGTTATAAAGAACTTTTTAGAAAGATTTAATTGAGTAGCATTGAATAGCCATTGTTGATTGCTATAGTCTCTCTTTTTAACTTGACAAAATACTTTAATAGGAATAAAACTAAATACAAGGGTGATGGAAATGATTATTTTTTTCAATAGTTATGTAGATAAAATTCTGCCAAATGTAAGATAATTTAGAAATGGCAATAATGGTGAATCGTTATTTTTTTTAAAATTTTATCGACCTGTCATTTTTAAAATTTGTTCGGGATAACGGTCGCCAATTATTTTGATTTGTGAGGTTGCATTTTCAATCTCTTGTAATTCATTTTTGGTGAGTATTCAAGAAGTGGACCCATTATTCCCGCACAAGTGGTGTAAACTTAAAGTGTTTTTATGCACGAGCATGGATGC
>JAVHOP010000074.1:0-12594 GCA_036170135.1 Flavobacteriaceae bacterium
CATCCGTTATTTATGATTAAAAAGGAAATATATGATTAAGTAAAATTACTAATTACTCTCAGAATACACTAAGGAATGGATTTTCTGAGTTAATTGAAAGCTTATAGGAAATGATAGCGGTGTGAAAAATATAAGCTAATTTAATTGACCAATAAAAGAATTTTTAAACCAGTGGACAAAAAGAACAGGTACATTTTATAGTCTAAATTGAATTGTACATTAAATGATATAAGATTTTATGAAAAAGAAAACGCAAAAGCCATATACATCGCCAAGTAAATAAGTTTAAAGTTAAAGGCAAATTAGCACATTGTAAATTTAAAATATATTAAATTTTAACGGCGAAAATTGCATTTTCGGCCTTGCAACTTTTAAAGATATAAACAGTTTTCAATCTTCAATTTCTAAAGCAATTGGGCAGTGGTCAGAATGTTTGGCTTCGGGTAAAATATAAGCGCGTTTTAGTCTGTTTTTTAAAGGTGTGCTTGCCATCAAATAATCAATCCGCCAACCCTTATTGTTATTTCTTGCATTAGCGCGATAACTCCACCAGCTGTAATGATGCGGTTCTTTATTAAAATGTCTGAACGTATCTATAAATCCACTTTCAATAAATTGATGAA
Organism: Flavobacteriaceae bacterium; assembly: GCA_036170135.1. GTDB lineage: Bacteria > Bacteroidota > Bacteroidia > Flavobacteriales > Flavobacteriaceae > CG1-02-35-72. Next base: position 624 of record JAVHOP010000074.1, read on the forward strand.
TCCACTCGCGCTCAACGGGTAAAAACCCGGAAGTATCTTTTAATCCAACCGGATTGTGAATATCAATCGCTTCGTGGCAAATATTAAAATCGCCACCAATAATTAAATTTGGAAAATCAATTTTTAATTTGTCGATATAATCTTGAAATTGGGACATGTATTTCAGCTTAAAATCCAAACGGTCATCATTTGTGCCAGATGGTAAATACAAACTCATAACAGAAACGGTATCAAAATCAATCCGTAAATTGCGCCCTTCAAAATCCATACTTTCAATCCCGGTTCCGTATTCAATATGGTTTGGTTTAATTTTCGATAAAATTGCCACACTGCTATAACCTTTTTTTTGAGCCGAAAACCAATAATGATAGGGATATCCCGCTGTTTCAAAAAGTGTTAAATCGAGTTGATCTTTGTGTGCTTTGGTTTCTTGAAGTAACAATACATCGGGATTGGCGGCTTGTAACCAGGTTATAAAATCTTTATTTAACACGGCTCTTATGCCGTTTACATTATAGGAAATGATTTTCATTCTAATTTATTTTGATTCATAATCAGCTCGTAATTTACGCCGCATCACCTTGTTTGAAGCTGTTCTTGGCAAAGCCTCAATTTTAATTAAATCAGTTATTTTAAACAGTGGATTTAATTGGGTGCTTATAACTTTTTGAGCTTGTTTTATGGGTGCTTCGGAGCCAATTGAAGTCGGTATTTCAACATAATAAATAACTAGCAAACTGGGACCACCATCTTTTGGTGAAACCGCAATGGCAGCCGATTCTTTTACAAAATCTAAACTATTTATTACCGCCTCAATTTGAATGGAGCCGACTTTAATACCACCTAAATTCATAGCATCATCTACACGACCTTCGGCTTTATAATACCCATTTTCTAATTGTTGCAACGCATCGCCGTGGCGTCTTAAAAGTTTTTTGTTAAAGCTTGGTGTGCCTTCATAATATTCTTGATGATGATTTTTGTTTAATAAGGTGTTTGATAATCCCATAGATGGTGGAATCATAAAAACTTCTCCTTTTTTGGCTAGCTTATTGTCATCGTCTAAAATTACAAATTCGGTACCTAAAGCCTGACTTGAAAATGTGCTGGGAATATTGTCTTGAACTATCGTGCTGGTAATATAGCCGCCGCCAATCTCGGTGCCACCACAATATTCAATAATCGGTTTTCCACCTCCTAATTGCATCAGATAGGCCATCTCACTTTGATTAGAAACCTCTCCAGTTGAACTGAAACATTTTATAGCATTCCAATTTAAACCGTCCATACAACCAGTAGTTTTCCAATGTTTTACGATACTCGGAATAACACCCAACATGGTAACTTTTGCATCTTGAACAAATTTTCCGAAGCCACTATCTAAAGGTGCACCGTAATATAATGCAATGGTTGCTTTATTGATAAGTGATGCAAATACCAACCAAGGTCCCATCATCCAACCTAAATTTGTGGGCCAACAAACCACTTCATTTTGATGAATATCGTGATGATAATAGCCATCTGAAGCGCTTTTTATAGGCGTGGTATGATTCCACGGAATTGCTTTTGGCGAACCTGTAGTTCCAGATGAAAAGAGGATTGTAATAAGCGCATCAGGATTTTGTTTAACGCTTTTAAAAGTAGTATTTTCAATTAAAAAATCATCCCAAAACAAATCACTTGAACGTAAATTAACAGTTTGATTGGCCGTTTTTATGACGATTGCTTTTGGGGCATTTGCTTGACAAATTTTATCAAATAAGGGCAAGGTTTTACCGGCTCTTAGCAGATAATCTTGAGTGAATATCAGTTTTGGATTAGCTATTTTTAAACGGATTTCAATCTCGTTAGGAGTAAAGCTATCTGCTATAGTAACAATGGGGTTTCCAGCTTTGATTCCGGCTAAATAAATAGCCACAGCTTCAAGCGTCATTGGCATATCAATGGCAATGGCATCACCTTCTTTTAATCCCGCTTGACGGAGGCTATTGGCTATTTTATTGACTAAATTTTCTAAGTTTAGTTGTGTAATTTTTATAAGTTTACCACCTTCTTCCTGATAAATTAAAGCGATAGCATCAGGTGAATTATTAAAGCAACTATCCACAATATTTAACTGTGAACCTTTTAACCAAATCGGATTTTCAACGCCGTCAGCGACATCTAAAACCGTTGAATAGGGTTTAAAAAAATTGAGGTTTAAATTTTGGATAGTTTCCTCCCAAAATTCAGTTCGATTTGTAACAGACCATTTCCAAAAATCGAGATATTTATCAAAATGATGTTTTTGCATCATCTTAAAGATATTGCTCTGCTTTATAACCGATTGAGCTGGCTTCAAAACAAGATATTCCATAGTTTAAAAATCTGGGTCATCCATTGAACCATTATTATTTAATTTTTTGGAGGTACTACAATTTATGTTTATGGTCATATTTTCGGGTTTTACAAACCCGCTTTTACTGACATTTAAAGTAGGGTCTTGATAAGCTTGTTTCATAAAAAGGGCCCATATTGGCAATGCCATTGATGCCCCTTGTCCACGGATAACATCTGTAAAATGGACTGAACGGTTTTCGGCTCCTACCCAAACGCCAGTTACTAAATTAGGAACCATGCCTATAAACCAGCCATCGGATTGGTTTTGAGTAGTGCCTGTTTTACCAGCAATAGGATTTGTAAACTGATAAGGATGCCCGGTTGCAATACTATCGGGGTAGTTTGATGGACCAGTTCTCAAGCGAATACCAGAGCCATATTGAGTAACACCTTCCAATAAATTAACAATGGTATAAGCGGCTTCTTTGTTCATAACTTCCTTAGTTTCTGGAGAGAAATCTTGTAAAACAGTTCCGTTTTTATCTTCAATTCGCAAAACCATCATGGGCTTAATATACATGCCTTGGTTGGCAAATGTGCTATATGCGCCTACCATTTCGTATAAACTTAAATCAACACTTCCTAAAGCAATAGAAGGGACTTCTGGAATACTGCTTTCAACTCCCAAGCTTTTTGCTAACTGAATAACATTTTTTGGACCTACTTTATACATCATTCTCGCAGTAATAACGTTAATTGATTTTGCCAAAGCTTCTTTTAGCGTCATCATTCCACCATATTTATTATCGGCATTGGTTGGTGTCCAATCTTGTAGAAGTCCGAAAGTCCCGGCAGGAATAGTATAAGGAACGTTTGGAAATTCCTCGCAAGGTGATATTTTTAATTGGTTGATAACAGTTGCATAAACAAACGGCTTAAAGGTAGAGCCCACTTGGCGTTTACCTTGATAAACGTGGTCATATTTAAAATTTTTATAATCTATGCCACCAACCCAAACTTTTACTTGACCGGTTTGAGGCTCAACACTTAACACGCCACTTTGTAGAAAATATTTATAATATCTTATAGAGTCTAAAGGCGTCATAATAGTATCTTTTTCACCTTCCCACGAAAAAACACGCATGTTGCGCTTGGTATTGAATGCTGTTGAAATTTCTTTATCAGAAGCGCCTTCCGATTTCAAATTATAATAGCGGGGTGTTTGCTTCATCGAAGAATTCAAAATAGTATTGATAGAGGTATTAAAACTTTCCATTTCCGATTTATTCAAGGCATTTCTATCAGTTGCATTTTGCGCGTATTTTAATTCGTTACTCGGAATAAAAATAAACGGAGCATATTTATTGTGTCGCTGTTGTTTAAAAAATGCTTTTTGGAGATTTGCCATGTGTCTTTTCATGGCATTTTCGGCATATTTTTGAAGCCTAGAGTCAATCGTAACATATATTTTAAGTCCATCGCGATAAATATTGTAATCGGAACCATCTGGTTTTTTGTGATTTACAGTCCAAGATTTTATAAAATCGCGTAAATATTCTCTAAAATAGGTAGCAGCACCATCATTGGTATCTTCGCGGTGTAGGTCGAGATTTAAAGGGAGATTATATAAAGAATCGCGTTCTTGTTTTGTAATAAAATCGTTGCGATACATTTGTTTTATTACCACATTTCGGCGGCTCAAAACACGGCTTGGTCTTCTAACAGGATTGTAAAGAGCGGCATTTTTTAACATTCCAACCAGCATGGCGGCTTGTTCTATATTTAAATCTTTAGGTTCAATGCCAAAATAAATTCGGGATGCAGAGCGGATTCCAACTGCCAAATTTAAGAAGTCGTATTTATTAAGATACATCGCCAATATTTCGTGTTTGGTATATTGGCGTTCTAACTTAATAGCGATAATCCATTCTTTTGATTTTTGAATAATTCGTTTAAAAATATTACTCGATGCGCTTTTAGTAAAGAGCATTTTTGCCAGTTGTTGCGTAATAGTACTGGCACCGCCGCCTTTCCCTAAAGTAAGAACAGCTCTACTTGTACCTCTAATATCAATACCAGAATGATTATAAAATCGTTCATCTTCAGTTGCAACTAGTGCGTGAATTAAATTTTCTGAGAGGTCTTTATAACTTACAGGTGTCCTATTTTCGGCATAATATTTTCCAATAGTTTTTCCATCTATAGAAATAACTTCAGTTGCGACATTATTTTCTGGATTTTCGAGCTCTTCAAATGTGGGGAAAGGCCCAAATAAACCTAATGCAGAAAAAGTAAATAATAAAATACCAGCTAATATGCTAATTCCAAATCCAATCCAAATAAATCGGTTATATTTTATAAAATTTGGGTTAGTCTCTTTTTTAATATGAGCCATAATATTTAAGCTTTTTTATTTTTTATAGTCAATACGCATTCCCACATCGGTAATGCCGATTAAAAATTCATCGCCTTTAAGACTTCCAGTATTCCGATTGGCATGCGAAATGCTGAAACGATAATTTCCTTTTTTAGGGAAGACATCATCACTTTTAAAAACGAGTTTATTCTCTTTAACTTCGGCAAAACCAGTTCCAAGCCAACGTCCAGAGGCATCTGACATTTCATATTCTAACGTATCTATTTGATAAATAGTGTGATCATGGTAAGATTTTACAATTAAAAATAAGTTGCTATATGGATATTGATTGGTATTTCTAATGTTTATAAAAATAGATACCGGCGTGATGGTATCAGTCACATCAACATTAAAATTGATGGGTTGATTTAATGACCATTTATCATTGTCAAGACTTTCATACTTGTTAAAAAAAGATGGTTTAGAACAAGATAAAATACCTAAAGCAATGACTAAAAAATACCAGTTACTCTGCATTTTTATTAAATTTCTTGTTTTTATGTTTCCTCTTTTTATTTTTAGGTTTATCAAATCGCGTTAAGCTTTCTTGTCCAACTAAGTCTGTAAACTTGGCAGTGTCTTCTTCAAGATCAAAAGAAAATTCTTCTAGATTTACATTAGATTTTCCTTCTTTATTCAGTGCGAGAATTTCGGTAGCTTGTTGTGCAGTTAAGGTATGCCAATTGATAGGATTATCTCTATAAGCATACCAAATGAGCCCTTTAAAAATATCCATTTTCTGAAAAACGGCATCGCCTTTTTCTGTTTTTAAAAGAACATCCGTTCTCGGAAAAGATTTTAAAGCATCTAAATATGAGTCGAGTTCGTAATTTAAACAACACTTTAATTTACCGCATTGTCCCGCCAATTTTTGCGGATTTAAAGAGAGTTGTTGGTAACGTGCTGCCGAAGTATTTACTGATCTGAAATCGGTTAGCCAAGTAGAGCAACACAATTCTCTACCACAAGAGCCTACACCACCTAAACGGGCTGCTTCTTGGCGTAAGCCAACTTGTCTCATTTCTACTCGGATATTAAATGACGATGCCAATTCGCGAATAAGCAATCTAAAATCTACGCGTTCATCAGCTGTATAAAAAAAGGTAGCTTTAGAACCATCTCCTTGATATTCAATATCAGATAATTTCATTTTTAAACCCAACCTCAAAATAATTAAGCGGGCTGTTTTTTGGACTTCGGGCTCTTTAGCTCTAGATGTTTGCCAAATTTCAATATCTCTAGCCGAAGCTTTTCTGTAAATTTGTTTAATTTCTTCGCTATCTTGAGTGATGTTATTTTTTTTAAGCTGTATTTTAACCAACTCTCCTACAAGACTTATCACACCTATATCATGTCCAGGTGAAGCCTCTACAGCAATCACATCGCCTATTGATAGACTCAAGTTTTTGGTGTTTTTATAAAAATATTTTCGTCCGTTTTTAAAACGGACTTCAACGATGTTAAATACTTGTTGATGACTGGGCAAAGTCATATTGCTCAACCAATCAAAAACACCTAATTTATTACAACTATCAATGCCACAAGAACCGTTATTTCCGCAGCCTTTTGGAAGGCCATTTTCTTGGGTTGTACAACTGCCACAACTCATTTTGTTATTTATATTTTAGCCAATTGCGCAAAAAGGCAATCGTTATGGTTTTTAAAAATTTTACTATTGGGTAAAGATACTACAATCTTTTTAATGAAATTAAATCGAAATTTCACGTTAATTTGACCGAAATTATTTTAACCGGACACGCTTCCGAGGCTTTTTTAGATTCTTCAAATACGCCTTCATCATTGATTTTTAATGTAAAAAATCCCTTTTTATCTTGAGATTTTAGCAAAACCGATTTGCCGTCCTTTTTAGACATTTGAAACTGGTTTGGCGCTAGCTCAACACAATAATTACAACCAATACATTTTTTGCGTTGTAAAGTGATGATGACCATTTTTTAGCTCGTAATTTTATTTTGGCAAATCTACTAAGTTTACATCTTATATTTTGTTTATTTTTTTAATCTTTGCAAGATGTATTTTGATGAAATTATAGGCCATCAATATCTTAAAAAACAACTTTTTGAGAGTCTTCGCAGAGGTCGTGTGCCGCATGCACAATTGTTTGTTGCGCCATCTGGTACTGGTGCTTTGCCTTTAGCTTTAGCCTATGCGCATCAACTATTATGCTTTTCTGAAAAAGATGGTGAATGGATTGAAAATAAGACTGCTAGTTTAAAATTCAACAAACTCATTCACCCAGATTTACATTTTGCTTTTCCAGTAGCGATATCCGAGAAAGTTAAAACGAAACCCGTAAGTGATTTATTTATTGGCGAATGGCGACAATTTGTATTAGAAAATCCATATAGAAGTTTATTTGAATGGCTACAAAATTTGGGTGTTGAAAATAAACAAGGACAAATTGGTGTTGATGATGCACAAAGTATTTTAAAAAAGATGAGCCTTAAAGCTTACGAAGGCCAATTTAAAGTTTTAATTATTTGGATGGCAGAAAAGATGAACAATTCGGCTGCCAATAAATTGCTGAAGCTCATCGAAGAGCCACCAAAAAATACCGTACTCTTGTTAATTGCCGAAAGCGAAGAGCAACTTTTAAAAACCATTACGTCGCGTTGCCAAATTCTTCGGTTTTTACCTTTACCCGAGGCGGTAATAAGCGAAGCTCTGCAATCAAAATTTCAGAAGTCACCTCAAGAAGCATATCAAATAGCTATTCAAGCACAAGGAAGCTGGAATAAAGCTTGCCAATTATTAACGTGCGATTCTGATGACGAAACCTTTGAAAAATGGTTTGTAATTTGGGTTCGTGCCGCGTTTAATGCTAAAGGCAATGCCGCAATAATTGCCGAATTAATAGATTGGAGTAACAATATTGCAGGCACGGGTAGAGAAACCCAAAAACAATTTCTAGAGTATTGTCTGTCATTTTTTAGACAAGCCTTGTTAAAAAATTATAATGCCGATTCTTTGGTTTATTTACAGCCAAAAACCAATGGATTTACACTTCAAAAATTCGCCCCTTTTGTAAATGCTTCTAATATTTTAGAAATTACCGAAGCCATTGAAACAGCGTTGTATCATATTGAGCGCAATGTAAATGCTAAAATAGCGTTGTTAGATTTGTCTATAAAACTTACCCGATTTCTACACCAAAAAGAAAAAGTTTGACAATTTGTGGTGCGTATATTCACCAAAAGTTATTTGACTCTAATTTATTGTTGATTTAAAAGCAAATCTTGATAAAGAAATTCGTGAAGGTCTTTTTTAAGGGCTCTGCGATCAGACAGTTTTAAAAATTTGGTATCGATGAATTTGTGGACTTTTACACGCAGTTCACCCGGACTGCCACTGAAAAAGGTGTAAGAAAATCGCTTTTTACAATCGTAAAAACTAATAGGAACAATAGGTATTTGATGTTCAATTGCTAAACCGAATGCCCCATTTTGAAATTCATCTAATACAATACTTTCGTCATCTGGCACTTTTCCTTCGGGAAAAATACATATACTTACGCCATCGTTTAAGCGTTTTTGTGCGCGATAATAAACTTCTTTTCTGCTTTTTGCGCTGCTTCTGTCAACCAAAATGCATGTCCGTTTATAAAAAAAACCAAAAATTGGAATCCTTCCTAATTCAACTTTTCCAACAAACACAAACGGATTTTTGGCAATGACAAGCATCAGCATCACATCAATCATGGAAGTATGATTGGCTATAAACATATAACTTTTTTTAGGATGAATGGGCTCTGCAAAACTCATTTTAGCTTTAAACCCCATCAAAAATAAAATCGTTTTTGCCCAAAAACGCGCAATTCTGAAAAATATGGGATAAAATCGGTCGTTTGATGTAATTACAATCAATACGGGAAAAATGACAATGATGGTCATTAAAAACACGCCATAAAACCAAATGCGCCAAACCAGTCTGAAAATGTTTTTAAAAAACTCCATAAGTGCCAAAAATAGTGATTTAAATTGTATTTTAATTTGTGTATTTTTGCGCTTTAAACAATTCAAATGGCAAGAATTTTAACGGGTGTACAAAGCACTGGCACACCACATTTAGGGAATTTATTAGGGGCTATCATTCCCGCTATCAATTTGGCAAATAAGCCCGAAAATGAATCGTTCTTGTTTATTGCCGATATGCATTCGTTAACGCAAATTAAAGATGCTGCTATTTTGCGACAAAATACTTATAGCACTGCTGCTACTTGGCTAGCTTTTGGATTAGATATTAATAAAACCATTTTTTATCGCCAAAGCGATATTCCGCAAGTAACCGAGTTGGCTTGGTATTTAAGCTGTTTTTATCCATACCAACGCCTAACTTTAGCTCATTCGTTTAAAGATAAAGCCGACCGTTTAGAAGACGTTAATGCCGGTTTATTTAATTATCCGATGTTGATGGCTGCCGATATTTTATTGTATGATGCCGAGATTGTTCCGGTTGGTAAAGACCAATTGCAACATCTAGAAATGACTCGTGATGTGGCATCGAGATTCAATAATAAAATGGGCGAAACTTTGATTTTACCCTTAGCTGAATTGCAAAAGGACACGATGTATGTGACAGGTACTGACGGCGATAAAATGAGTAAATCTAAAAATAATATCATTAACTTATTTTTACCTGATAAGCAATTGCGCAAGCAAATTATGGCTATTAAAACCGATTCAACACCGCTTGAAGAGCCTAAAAATCCGGATACATGTAACTTGTTTTCCCTGTATCAATTAATAGCAAGTGCCGAAGAAACAGCTACTATGAGAGCCAATTATTTGGCTGGAAATTATGGCTATGGCGATGCCAAACAAACTTTTTTTGAGTTGCTGATAAGCAAGTATAAATACGAACGCGAACGCTATTGGTATTATATGGATAATTTGGTAGAAGTTGATAAAGCCTTGGCATTTGGTGCCGAAAAAGCAAAATTAGTTGCAAATAGTGTTTTGGCTAGAACGCGTGCCAAATTAGGTTATTAAAATTTCTCAAAAACACTCAAACCAAATAGCGCAAAATCGTATTTTGCCGGATCCTTTGAGTCTAACAAACGGAGCTTTTTATCTAATTCTATTACCGCTTTCCAGTCATTTTGCGAACGATTTAAAAGACCTAGCTTTCTTGCCACTCGTCCGCTATGAACATCTAAAGGGCAAGATAATTTTGATGGTGAGATGCTTTTCCAAATACCAAAATCAACCCCATGATTATCTTGACGGATCATCCAACGCAGATACATATTCAGCCTTTTTGCCGCGCTTCCTTTAACAGGATCTGATATGTGTTTGGTACTTCGTTGCAGATGTTCTATTTCAAAAAAAACTTGTTTAAACCGATGTATCGCGTATTGCATATCCGTTTCATCCGAAGAGGTAGCGAATGCCGATTCTAATCCGCCAAGGTTTTTATACAAGTGTTTTAATGAGGTGATAAAATAACTGAAATCTGTTGCGTTAAAAGTGCGGTGGACAAAGCCGTTTAAAATTTCTAAATCTTTTTCTTGATGATTGATGACAAAATCGTAAGGATTGTTATCCATTAAACCCATCATTTGCAAGGCATTTTTTATAATCATTTTACGGTTTCCCCAAGCAATCGTCGCCGTTAAAAAGCCCGCAATTTCAATGTCTTCTTTTTTAGAAAATAGATGCGGAATTTGAATAGGATCACTTTCTATAAACTTTGGATTGTTGTATAGCGCAACTTTTTCATCTAAAAACTCTTTTAGCACATGTTGATTTAGTTTAATCACATTGTTTTTTTGACAAATATAAAGCAACATCAAACAATCTCAATAAATATTGAATATTAATAAAATTTTGTACATTGCTTTAATATTAACCTTAAAACTTTAACATCATGTTCTCAAAATCAGTATTATTGAGTGCGCTAGCTGGGGGAATTGTTCTCTTTTTTGGCGGCTGGATTTTTTACGATGTGTTAGCTGCAGATTTTTATGCAGATCATTATTCAGTTGGCGCTACAGCCATTATGAAAATTGCAACGCTTCACACTTTGTTGTTCATTGCTTTTGGTTGCTTGGTTCAGGCTTTTATGATGTCGAGTATGTTTTCAAAATTGGCCGACCAAAAAAATGGGCTTTATTTTGGGGCTTATTTTGGAGCTTTTATTGGATTTGGAATTAATTTTTTAAACTACGGCGTTATGAATATGGTCGACAAAACCGGTCTATTGGTCGATGGTATTTGGAGTCTTGTTTATTATGGTCTTACCGGATGGGTTATAGCCATGGTTTACAAAAAATTTGCTGCCAGTTAAAATATACAAGCCTCACAGGTTTTATAAAACCTGTGAGGCTTTTTTGCTAATAATTTTCTTCTCTAACTTGCATAAAAGCCCTTGGATGCAAGCAAGCTGGGCATATTTCGAGTGCTTTTGCCGATTCGTAAACATATCCACAATTCAAGCATTTCCACCACACTTTACCCGCTTTTATAAACACGGTGTCTTTGGATAAATTTTGGAGCAATTTTAAGTAGCGTCTTTCGTGCTCGGCTTCAACTCTAGCAATCATTCTAAAGGCTAAAGCAATTTCATTAAAACCCTCTTTTTTTGCGATTTCCGAAAAGCGTGGATATAAATCGGACCATTCTTCATTTTCACCTTCGGCAGCTGCTTTTAGGTTTTCTATTGTCGTTCCGATTTTCCCAGCTGGATAAGTCGCTGTAATTTGAGTCATACCGCCTTCTAAAAATTTAAAAAAACGTTTGGCGTGTTCTTTTTCTTGATTGGCAGTTTCCATAAAAATATTGGCAATTTGTTCATAGCCTTCTTTTTTAGCAGCACTGGCAAAAAATTCATAACGATTCCGAGCTTGCGATTCGCCTGCAAACGACTTTAACAAATTCAGTTCGGTTTGTGTTCCTTTTAATAATGCTTTCATAATTTTTTTATTAAATGATTTAAACTAAGCCTGGAGCTAATTAGGGCTAATAAAGTCTAAAGTTAGCTTGTTAAATGCCAATAAATAATGATATATGTTAGTTTTTGAAAATAAAAAACTCAATTATATTTATGTCATAAAAATTTAGAAATGCAAATGAGCCAACGGTGATAGGGCACAATGTCCGCTTAAATAATACAATAGGGATAAACTGAAAAAGACTCCTCATTGCTGAGAAGTCTTTTGTTTTGTGCGGGCGGAGAGACTCGAACTCTCACACCTCGCGGCACCAGATCCTAAGTCTG
>JAVHOP010000075.1:0-36480 GCA_036170135.1 Flavobacteriaceae bacterium
ATTTTTTTAAAGTCACAATATAAAGCAGAAAATGATGTTGATTTTAAGTCTTTTAGTGATATTTTAATTTATCCTAACCCAGCTAATTCAGAAATTATTATTAACTTTGATAGTAAATTTAACAATGCTGTTTTAACATTGTATAATATTGAAGGTAACCCAATTTTTTCTAAAAAAACCACAACTTTACAGGCAATAATTGATGTTTCCCATATAGTAGATGGTATTTATTTTATAAAAATACATAAAGGTACAAACTTAGTAATTAAGCAAATTATTATAAAACATTAACATCATGAGAGCGTTAATTTTAACATTCAGCTTTTTATTTATTCTGAGAATAGGGTATGGTCAAAATTCAGATTATAAAAAGAATGAGATATCATTAGGCATCATCAATCAAATGAAATCACCTAAGGATCAAGAAAGTTTTTTTTTAAATTCATATTACATTGTTCCTTTAAATAATTTCATTTATAAAAGGTTTATAAATGAAAGAAATGCTATCAGACTAAGCTATTTTAGACCGATTAACAAATCTTATAACAAACCAATTAGCGGAGGATTTGGTGATGGTAAGTATAAAGAACAAGTTTTGAAAATAGGATATGAGTACAGATTTAAACCTAAAAGGTTTATACCTTATATTGCCATCGATTTTTCCTATTTAAAATCTTCATCTTTAAATGAATTTGGTGGTGGAATTGCTGGAAGTTTTAGTAGTTTAGAAAGACAATCTAAAGGTTACGGTTTGTCACCAACAATTGGTGTCAATTACAAAATTCACAAAAATGTTTTTATAGGTTTAGAAAGTAATTTGAGTGTTTTATCACTAAAAGAAGATAAAATATCATCATCCAAACCAATGTTTACAGATCCTATTGAAATAACAAAAAACCAAAGTAAATATTTTGAATTTGTATTTAATCCGATTGCTTTTACAGCCATCTTTAGTTTTTGAGTAGCCTATCTTATTAAAAAAGCCCTTAAAAATAGTTCCAAAGGCATTTTTTATTTGATGGTGGTATTAGAGAGATTCTTTACTTTGCTCAGAATGATAAGCGAAATTTATTAATAATTAGCATTTCTCCAACCAATATTTTGGCAATACTTCTTTTGAGATAAGTGCTTTTAAGTCTTCTATTTTTACGCGTTCTTGTTGCATGCTGTCGCGATATCTAATTGTAACTGTATGGTCTTGTAAAGTATCGTGATCAACGGTGATACAGAATGGTGTTCCGTTGGCATCTTGACGGCGGTAACGGCGACCAATGGCATCTTTTTCATCATAAACCACATTAAAATCGAATTTTAAATCGTCTATAATTTGATGAGCAACTTTAGGTAAACCATCTTTCTTTACCAAGGGCAAAACGGCAGCCTTTACAGGCGCCAGTACAGCTGGCAGTTTTAAAACAGTTCGAACAGAACCATCTTCTAAAACTTCGTCCTGTAAGGCTGTTGAGAATATGGCTAAAAACATTCGGTCTAAACCAACCGAAGTTTCTACTACATAAGGCACATAACTTTCATTTAGTTCTGAGTCAAAATACTGTAATTTTTTGCCTGAAAATTTTTGGTGACTGCTCAAGTCGAAATCGGTTCGTGAGTGAATGCCTTCTAATTCTTTAAATCCGAATGGGAATTTAAATTCAATATCGGCCGCAGCATTGGCGTAATGCGCTAATTTATCGTGGTCGTGAAAGCGATAGTTTTCAGCGCCTAAACCAAGCGATAAATGCCATTTTAAACGACGTTGTTTCCAACTTTCATACCATTGTAATTCTTCACCCGGACGCACAAAAAATTGCATTTCCATTTGCTCGAATTCGCGCATTCTAAAAATAAATTGTCTCGCAACAATTTCATTTCTAAATGCTTTCCCGGTTTGTGCTATTCCAAAAGGAATTTTCATGCGCCCCGATTTTTGGACATTTAAAAAATTGACAAAAATACCTTGCGCGGTTTCGGGACGTAGGTATAAATCGACTGAATTCTCTGCCGAAGCACCTATTTTGGTACCAAACATCAGGTTGAATTGTTTAACTTCGGTCCAATTTCTTGAGCCTGAAAGCGGACAAGCAATTTCCAACTCTTCGATGAGTGCTTTAACATCAGCTAAATCTTCTTTAGCTAAAGATTGTCCCATCCTTTTTAAAATGGCCTCAGCTTTAGCTTGGTATTCAATAACGCGGGCATTAGTCGCTAAAAATTGTGATTTATCGAAAGAATTACCAAAGCGTTTTGCTGCTTTGGTAACTTCTTTATCTATTTTGTCTTCTATTTTAGCGACGTAATCTTCAATCAAAACATCGGCACGGTAGCGTTTTTTAGAATCTTTATTATCAATTAAGGGGTCGTTAAATGCGTCAATGTGACCTGAAGCTTTCCAAGTAGTTGGATGCATAAATATTGCGGCATCTAATCCGACAATATTTTCGTTCATCTGAACCATAGCTTGCCACCAATAATTGCGAATATTTCTCTTTAATTCAACACCATTTTGACCATAATCATAAACAGCACTTAAACCGTCGTAAATTTCACTCGATTGAAAAACATAGCCATACTCTTTAGCATGAGCGATGACTTTTTTAAATTTATCTTCCTCTAAAATTGCCATAAATACTATTTAAGGTTTAAATCTAACTGACCTAAAAGTCGGCCTTCACCAAATACTTTTACTTTATAAGTACCTTTTGTAAGTCCTTTTTTAGAATCAGATTTACTTAGAACACAGAATTGAGTATCAATATTTTGATAGAAGAAACTTGCTTTTTCGCTGTAATTTATTGACTCATCACCAAGTGCAATGGTTTCATTGGCGCCTAATAATTTTCCTTCCGGACTATAAATTTGAACATAGAAATCACGATCACCTTTTGAAGCTAACACGTTTTTTGTTACAACTGCGCAAACTCTAATACGATCAGCTCTTGAAGCGCGTGTGGTTAAAATTAATTGACCATTTGATTTTTGTTTAACACCTGTTGCCGAAAGGGCAGTCAGTTGAAGTGCAGAACCACTCTCAATATTTTTAGATAAAATAATATTTTCGCCTATAAGGTTATTAATAGTATCATTTTTAAGCTCAACTAAAACTTCTGAACTATCAATTGATTCTATCAATTTGGTATTAACTTGATTGGTAGAGTCTACCATAAACAACAGGTGTTTATTTAACTTTTCTAACTTAGCTAATTTTGATTTTAGTTTTCTAATGGTCGAATAATTTATCTTTCTATTTTGCAATAATGAATCGCGAATAGCGATAACTTCTGCACGAGATTTTACTAAATCGTCGTTTAATACTGTATTTTTACTGATTTCAATGTCGTATTGAGCAATCATGCTATCTAGTTCTGACTTAACTTGGTCTTTTTCAGATGTTAGTTGCACTGCAAATTTAGTATTGTCAATTTTAGTATAAACAATATAGCCAATACTTAAAGCTAATAATACTGCTAATAAAATAATAATACTTTTTGAATTTTTCATTTTTAATAAAAGTTTTAAATTTTTTGCAAAATTAAGGTATTTTATTTAAAGCTAGCCTTGTATTTAAAGGAAATATTTTTGATTGCATATCGATTAATTTATTTAATTTTAATTGATTATATAACTTAAAATGTTTTTAACTAACCTTATAAATCTTTTTTTCCCTAAACGTTGTTTAACATGTGATGAAACCCTGTTGGCATCCGAAAAAATGATTTGCATTAATTGTTTACACGATTTACCCTTAGCTAATTACACAAAAATAGCAGGTAACCAAGTGGAGCAATCTTTTTATGGCAGAATACCGTTAATAGCAGCAACCACATTATTGTTATATTATAAAAAAAGTAAAGTTCAGCAACTCATTCATCAATTAAAATACAGAGGTTTTGAAGAAATTGGCACTTATCTAGGCGATTGGCTTGGAGAAGAAATGGCTGAAAGTGATAGATTTTCGTCAATAGAAGTCGTGATACCTGTACCATTGCATCCTAAAAAACTAAAACAAAGAGGTTATAATCAGGTTGAAAAATTTGGGAAGTCGCTTTCAAAACATTTAAATGCTATCTATATAGACGATAAATTATTAAAGATTACTTCAACAGCATCACAAACAAATAAACATCGTTCTGAACGGATTTCAAATGTAAGTGAAATATTTTTCTTAGCTGACACGGAGTATTTTAAAAATAAACACATCTTATTAATAGACGACGTGATTACAACGGGAGCTACACTTGAGGCTTGTTGCGAGCAATTATTAAAAACAAAAGGAATTAAAATTAGTATTGCCACTATGGCTTTTGCGGTTTAGAAAACTAAAATCTTTGCTCTGAATTAAAAAAAATAAATTGTTTCTTTGTATCAAATTTTGAAAATGAAGCATAATTTTATAAAAATAACCATCGTTTTTTTAATCTTAATTTTATCTAATTGTGCCCGCAGAGGACGGCCAACGGGAGGTGAGAAAGATGAAGTAGCACCAATTATGGTAACTGCAAAACCTGCGTTTGAGACAACTCATTTTAACTCAAAAACTATTCAAATATTTTTTGATGAGTTTATTAAACTTGATAAAGTTGGACAGCAACTTATAGTTTCGCCACCATTAAAATACAAACCAGTTATATCGCCATTGGGCTCGGCAAGTAAGATTTTAAATATCAAAATATTAGATACACTTCAAAAAGAAACTACCTATATTTTTAATTTTGGAACAAGTGTTCGCGATAATAACGAAGGCAATATTTTATACAATTTTAAATACGTGATGTCAACGGGTGATAATATTGATTCTTTAAGTCTAAAAGGAACAATTAGAGATGCCTTAAGCAATGAAGTAGATAAAGAAGTTGCTATATTGTTATACCGATTGGATGAAAATTTTAATGATTCTATCATTTATAAAGGATTGCCTAATTATATTGCAAATACCTTAGATACTGTAGTTTGGGATATTTCAAATATAAAAAGAGGCAAATATAAGTTGGTTGCATTAAAGCAGAAAAATTACGATTACAAATTTAAACCTGCTTCCGATAAAATTGCATTTTATCCTGATACCATTAATATACCATCTGATTCAACGTATAAATTGTCGCTTTTTAAAGAAATATTAGACTATAAATTGTCGCGACCTTCTGAAGTTTCTAAACAACACATCGTTTTTGGATATTATGGCATCGCAAAAGACATCAAAATTGACTTATTAACACAGGTTTCTGATAGTTTTAAATCGATTCAAGCATTTGAAGTAGGTAAAGACACCTTAAATTATTGGTTTAATACGCCTAATTTAGACTCACTGCAATTTAAAGTTAGCAATCGTGAAAATATTGATACTGTGATGGTGAAATTACGTGCACAAAAATTTGATTCTTTAGTCGTTGGAAGTCTTGTTAAAAGCACGCTGAATTTAAATGAAGATTTTAAATTATTAGCTAATCAACCCATCACAAAAGTAGATAATTCTAAAATAATTTTTATTGATAAAGATTCTATAAATATCCCATTTACAACAGAAATTTCTGACTTAAAGACACAAGTGCATTTTAAATTTGACAAAACGCCAAACAAAGCGTATCGCTTAATGCTGTTGCCAAATGCCGTTCAAACTTTTTTTGAAAGCAATACCGATACCATTCGCTATCTATTTGGAATTAAAAAATTAACTGAATTGGGAAGCGTTTTTTTGAGTTTTACTAACGTAAAATCATATCCGTTTATAGTAGAATTGACCGATTTAAAAACAAAGGTCATCCTTTCTAAATATATCGATAAACCACAAGAAGTCAGTTTTATAAATATAAATCCTGCTAAATATTTAATTCGGATTATTTATGATGAAAACAAAAACAAAATATGGGATACGGGTAATTTTTTAAAACATATTAATCCTGAAGAAGTCATCTATTTTAAGAAAGAATTAGATGTGAGGGCAAATTGGGAAATTACAGAAGTATTTGATTTGTCGCAATAAACATTTAAATTTATTAGCTATAAAGCTATTTTTATTTGGATTCACACCGTTTAAGTTGCTATCTTTGTAATTTAGAATGAATATAATTTGTAAGCAAAATGGAAATTAAAAAACAAGCTGTTTTAGATGCCTTAAATACCATTTCAGAACCTGGTGCGGGTCAAAGTTTAATAGCAAGTGAATCGGTTAAAAACGTTATAATTTTTGGCAAAGAAGTTGTAATTGATATCGTTATAGCAAACCCAACGCTACAGGCAAAAAAGAAAATGGAAGTCGAAATTATGAAAGTAATTCACGATTTAGTTTATCAAAAAGCCGTTGTAAAAGTTAACGTAAAAGTTGAAATTCCAGAAAAGGCTGAACCTCAAAAAAAAGAAAATCCCTTACCAAATATTAAAAATATCATCGCTATTGCTTCTGGCAAAGGTGGTGTAGGTAAATCTACAATTACAGCAAACTTAGCGGTATCATTATCAAAAATGGGATTTAAAGTTGGCATTTTAGATGCCGATGTTTATGGACCATCAATACCATTAATGTTTGATGTTGCCTCTGCAAAACCACTTTCGGTGGAAGAAAATGGCAAATCTAAAATGAAACCAATTGAAAGTTATGGAGTCAAAATTTTGTCCTTAGGATTTTTTACCGACGCCAACCAGGCCGTTATTTGGCGAGGTGCAATGGCGTCCAAAGCCTTAAACCAGTTATTGTTTGATGCGGCTTGGGGCGAGCTCGACTTTTTATTAATAGATTTACCTCCTGGCACTGGCGATATTCATTTGTCAATTGTGCAGGCTATTCCTGTTACTGGGGCGGTTATTGTGAGTACACCTCAAAATATCGCTTTAGCGGATGCAAAAAGAGGTATTGCCATGTTTAAACAAGAAAATATCAATGTACCGGTATTAGGATTAGTTGAGAATATGAGCTTTTTCACGCCTGCCGAATTACCCGAAAATAAATATTATATTTTTGGAAAAGATGGTGCTAAAAATTTAGCTGAAGACGAAAATACAAGGTTCTTAGGAGAAATTCCTCTGGTGCAAAGTATTCGTGAATCTGGCGATGTTGGGCATCCGGTAAGCCTACAAAACAATACGACTTTAGAAATTTCATTTAAAGAAATAGCTAAAAATATGGTTGACGAATTAATTAAGAGAAACGCCGATTTACCACCAACCGAAATTGTAAGAATATCAACTCTTGCAGGCTGCCATTCACACAAATAAAGATGACACCACAACAAATTAAAAATAACGTTGAGAAAGCCTTACAAGAAATAAGGCCTTATTTAATTGCCGATGGTGGCAATATTAGTTTAGTGGCTATTGAAGATTCCGTTGTGAAAGTAAGATTTGAAGGAACTTGTTGTGACTGTACTGTAAATCATTTGACTTTAAAAAATGGGGTAGAAGCGACAATAAAAAAATATGCAACTCATATTACACAAGTTATAGAGATAAAATAAAAAGTTAAAAATATCTTTTAGTTATAGCCCTTTACTTTACTCTTAGAGTATTTGTTGTAAAGTCTTAAAATAACAATTTAAACCTCAAATGTTTGTATTACATCTGAGGTTTTTTTTATACCTTTAGGCAAAGCTTTAATTTATGCTCACAAAAGTTTACGGTGGTGCCGTTTTTGGTGTTGAATCTACAACTATAACGGTTGAGGTTAATATTGATCAGGGTATTGGATATCATTTAGTTGGATTGCCAGATAACGCCATAAAAGAGAGCAGTTTTCGCATTTCGGCGGCTTTAAAAAACAATGGTTTTGTATTGCCGGGTAAAAAAATAACTATCAATATGGCACCAGCAGATTTGCATAAAGAAGGTTCTGCTTACGATTTAACTTTGGCAATGGGCATTTTAGTTTCTTCAAATCAAATTCAAGCCACTGATATTGATAAATATATTATTATGGGCGAGTTATCGCTCGACGGTGGTTTGCAACCCATAAAAGGCGCTTTGCCAATTGCAATTAAAGCACAAGAAGAAGGGTATAAAGGTTTTATTTTGCCCAAACAAAATGCTTTAGAAGCTGCTATTGTTAGCGAACTGAATGTTTATGCAGTCGAAAATATTAAGGAAGTTATCAGCTTTTTTGAAGATCATAAAACTTTAAATCCATTAGTGGTTGATATCCAAAAGCAATTTTATGAAAATTTAGAGCACCCCGAATTCGATTTCTCGGATGTAAAAGGACAAGAATCTATTAAGCGTTGTATGGAAATAGCAGCGGCTGGCGGTCATAATGTTATTTTAATAGGACCTCCCGGAAGCGGAAAAACAATGTTAGCCAAAAGGTTGCCAACCATTTTACCACCTATGACCATTCAAGAAGCTTTAGAAACTACCAAAATTCATTCGGTTGTAGGCCGTGTAAAAGAAAATATGGGGTTGATGAGCCAACGGCCATTTAGATCACCACACCACACTATAAGCGATGTTGCTTTAGTAGGTGGCGGCGCCTATCCACAACCGGGCGAAATATCGTTATCACATAATGGCGTATTATTTTTAGATGAGTTGCCCGAATTTAAACGCACCGTTTTAGAGGTTTTGAGACAACCTTTAGAAGATAGAGAAGTAACCATTTCAAGAGCCAAGTTTACCGTAACGTATCCTTGCAGTTTTATGTTGGTGGCGAGTATGAATCCGAGTCCAAGTGGCTATTTTGCTGATGATGATAAGGCTTTAAATTGTTCTCCGCAAGATATGCAGCGCTATTTAGGTAAAATTTCGGGTCCCCTTTTAGACCGAATCGACATTCATATTGAGGTACAGCCTGTTCCGTTTGATAAACTAGCCGAAGAACGTAAAGGCGAAACGAGTAAAGTCATTAGAGAACGCGTTATTAAGGCGCGAGAAATTCAAACAGAACGTTTTAAAACAAATAAAAATGTTCATTATAACGCACAAATGACCGTTAAACAGATTCGCAAATATTGCGTTTTAGATTCAGAAAGTCTAAACTTAATTAAAGTGGCAATGGAACGTTTAGGTCTATCGGCGCGCGCTTATGACCGCATTTTAAAGGTTTCGCGTAGTATTGCCGATTTAGAAGCTTCAGAAAACATTAAACCAAATCATATTTCTGAAGCCATTCAGTATCGGAGTTTAGACCGAGAGGGTTGGTTAGGATAGATTTTAAAGTATAAATTTAATAAAACAGGGATTATGGCATTTATAGATTATTATAAAATTATGGGTGTTGATAAAACCGCATCCGAAAGTGATATCAAAAAAGCCTATCGCAAGCTCGCTAGGAAATATCATCCTGATTTAAATCCGAATGATAAAGAAGCTGAAAGAAAATTTAAAGAAGTTAATGAAGCTAATGAAGTTCTAAGCAATACCGAAAATCGCAAAAAATACGATAAATATGGTAAAGATTGGAAGCAATCTGAAGCTTATGAACAAGCTAATAGGCAACAATACTACCAACAACCCTATCAACAAAGTGGTACAGCTGATTTTGGAGATAGCAATTATTCTGATTTTTTTGAATCGATGTTTGGAGGGCATTCGGCAAGAAGTCACGGTAATGCTGTGAAATATAGGGGAGAAGATTATCAAGCCGAATTGCAATTAGATTTAAAAGAGGTCTATACTACTCAAAAACAAACCATAACAGTTAATGGTAAAAATATTAGATTAACGATTCCTGCCGGCGTAAAAAATGGTCAGGTAATTAAAATTAAAGGCTTTGGTGGCGAGGGCATCAATGGCGGTCCTAAAGGTGATTTACAGATTAGATTTTTAATTAAAAATCATACCAATTTTAAATTAGACAATGATAATCTTTATACGACTGTTGATTTAGATTTATATAAAGCACTTTTAGGTGGCGATATAACCATCGATACTTTTGATGGAAAAGTCAAGTTAAAAGTCAAACCCGAAACTCATAATGGCACCAAAGTAAAATTACAAGGAAAGGGATTTCCGGTTTATAAAAAAGAAGGCACTTTTGGCGATTTATACATTACCTATCAAATTAAAATACCTACAAATTTGACGGATAGAGAAAAAGAATTATTTAAAGAACTTGCTAAATTAAGAAAGTCATGAACAAAGAAATCTACATTGAAGTTAGCAAACTCTGTTTACATTACAACGCTGACATAACATTTTTTAGTAATTTAAATGAATACGGACTAATTGAAATTGTAACCATTGAGCAATCTCAATATATACTTCAAGATAAAATTCCGGAAATAGAAAAAATGATGAGAATGCACGAGGAATTAAATGTAAATATTGAAGGAATAGATGTTATTCTTAATCTGTTACAAAAAATAGATGACTTACAAACCGATCTTAGTTCACTTAAAAACAGATTGAAAATCTATGAGGATTGATAAAAAATCTTCATGTTTGTTTGTAATAGATTACAGCAGATGTTTTTGTGCTTTATAAGATGAGCGAACTAGCGGACCACTTTCAACGTGCCTAAAACCCATTTCTAAACCAATAATTTCATATTTTTTAAATTGCTCTGGTGTGATATATTCCTTAACGGGAAGGTGTTTTTTACTTGGTTGTAAATATTGCCCAATGGTGATGATATCAACATTGGCAGCTTTTAGGTCGTTCATACTTTCAATAACTTCCGATTCTAACTCGCCCAATCCTAGCATAATACCAGATTTGGTTCTATTAATTCCTTGTGCTTTTAGGTAAGCTAAAACTTCAAGACTTCTATCGTATTTTGCTTGAATACGCACTTCTTTAGTCAAGCGTCTTACGGTTTCAATATTATGAGAAACCACTTCGGGAGCTACCGCAATAATCCTATCAATATTGACCTGAATACCTCTAAAATCAGGAATTAATGTTTCTAAAGTCGTATTAGGATTGATCAGGCGAATAGCATCTACGGTTTTTGCCCAAATAATAGATCCACCATCTTTTAAATCATCTCGATCAACTGAGGTGATAACGGCATGTTTAATATTCATAATTTTGATTGATTGCGCCACTTTTTCGGGTTCATGCAAATCAACCATAGCTGGTCTACCTGTACTTACGCCACAAAATCCACATGAGCGTGTACAAATATTTCCTAAAATCATAAAAGTTGCTGTGCCTTCAACCCAGCATTCCCCCATATTGGGGCAGCCTCCACTCGTACAGATAGTGTGTAATTTATATTGATCGACTAAACCCCGTAATTGTGTATATTTTTTTCCGATGGGGAGCTTTACTCGCAACCAACTTGGTTTAGCTATTCTCGTTTCTGAGGTTGTATGTTCGGTCATTGGAGATAATTATTAAATTTGGGCAAAGTTAAAATAAATTAACCAACTTTTTAGCGCGACTTAAAAAGGGGAAAATTCCTAATGTATATTACTTTAAAAATTATAAATTTGAATTAAATAATAATCTATTACATAAAATTCTAACGTGAATTATTAATTAAAAAAATTAAAAATGAAAAAATTTTACCTTTATTTAATTCCTTTTTTATTTATTTCTTTTGCTCTTTTAAGCCCTCCTTTTATAGGTTCAGATTTGGGGACTCCAAATGTTCAATCGGTTTATGGTGGTCGAATAAATGCCATTACGGGCTATGTAAAAACAGCCGATTCAACCCGAATTTTTGTAGCTACAGAAAGTGCCAACTCGGTTTTTTATGCTGATATGTATACAGCTCCATCGGGTACACCAGTATTTACTAATTTTAAAGTTGTGCCAGGTTTAGATGATTCAAAAGGTTTTGGTTCAGGTATTTCGAGATTAGCAGCCCACGCAGCTTCTGGATATTTATACTTTATAAATAATGGTACATTATACAGTACAGACCCTGATACAGATATAACCAACACCGCCATTCCAAATGGCGTTAGTGACATTATTATAAAAGGCGATTATGTTTTTGCACTTCAAAATAGCACAAACTTAAATTTTGGTACCCTAGCATCAAATGGCTCATTTTCCTTAGGGTCAGGTTCTCCTATTACAGTTTCGGCAACAACAGGTCAAGCGAAATTTATAATAAATCCTGTAACCGGAAAAGTTTTTATTTTTGATTCTGGTACAACACCAAAATTATATATATCAGATGATGATTATATGTCATTTACAGCTACTACTAAATTTACCGATATCAGTCCCACTTTAGTAAGTGCAGGTGTAACTTGGAATGCTTTTGGTATTGCACCTGACGGCAGATTATTTTTTGGCGGAGACTTTGGTCAAAATATATATATAGCCTATTCTGATGATGGTGGCGTTTCTTATACTGAAGGTAATACAACAAAATCAGGCGTATCTGCAAAAAATTTTGATTTTACCGGCACAGCCGTAAGTTATACCGTTTATTATTCAAGTTTGTACAGCAGTTTTAAAGGTGAATCTGGTTGGACTAATTTTGGGAATCTTTCATCATATACCCACCCAAATGATGGTGCAGTTTTTACAGATCCTAATAATGAAGATATTGTTTATATAACTACCGATCAGGGTCTAGGAGTGTCTGTAGATAGGGGACAAACGGTTACTAGTGCCGATGGCGGTATTGAAGCCGTGCAAGTCAATGACATGGAAATGACAGCTGACAAAAATACGGCGTGGATTGCCTCTAAATCTGGTATTCGTAAAGTAACCAATTATCAAACCACACCAACTTGGACGGATGCGATTTTTCCTAATAATGACGGTTCTCCTTATTATTCGGTTGGAATGAATCCATCTGATGCAAATACTGCCTACGCTGGTAATTTAAGAATTTATAAAACTAATAATGGAGGTAGTAGTTGGATTCAATTATTTACACCCGAAGTTGCACCATACAACTATCCATCTGTTGGGACAAAAGCTAATGCCATTACGGTTTGCCGATTTAATGAAAATTTGGTTATGGCAGGATTCGAACTAGATGGAACGGATAAAGGGGGCTTATTTTATTCATTAGATGCTGGTTTAAGTTGGAATCAATTATTATTAGATGCCAGTTCTGGCCATAATGATGTTGATGTTAATGATATTGTGTTTAATGTTGAAGGTAATGATACAATTGCTTATGTAGGTGTCGATTATGATTTAAGCGCTCCTACAGGTCGTAGCATATACAAAGTTACTAAAAGTGGTGCTACTTTTAGTGTAGCTCAAGATATGAATGCTACAACAACCAGCACTGGTAATTTGATAGTGGCTTCTATAAAAGATTTAGCTATCGATACCATTGCACATACCATTTTTGCTTCGGGAACCGATGCCGGTGTAAATCACCCCATAGCTTATAACAAACCTTTAGCGACCTCAGGGCTTTGGACACCTTATACAACCAGTGGATTTCCAATTGCTGAAGGAAAAATAGCAAAAGCTATTACGGTTGGTGTTGATACGGTTTATTGTGCAGTTGATAATGAGGTTTATTATTATCCTGTTAGTGGTAGTAGTTGGACTTTAGGTTATACATATCCCGTTGGAACCAATATTAATTTCTTATATTTTGATGATTTGTTGGTTGGTACCGGAACTGGTTTATACGCACAAGCAAGTCCAATTTCAACTTTAGGTATCGATGAGTATTATCAAAATGTCAATGGAAATTTAAAAATCTATCCAAATCCGATTCATTCACATCAAAGTTTACAAGTAAACTATGATTTAAAAAAGGGCGGTGATACTCAAATTGCTGTGTATGACATTCAAGGAAGAGAACTGATTAAAACCAGAAAATCATATCAGTCTCCAGGTAATTATAGTTTGTCATTGTCACCCAATAAATTTAAATCAGGAATTTATTTTGTGACGATAAAATTGAACAATACCACCATATTATCTAAAAAATTATTGGTGCAATAAATTTAAAACGATGTAGTAAAGAGCGATGAGTCGATAGTTGATTTATCGCTCTTTTTAATTTAATAGTGAAACAATATAAAACAAGCTAAAGCCAATTAAAAACAAAATACCCAACCAACTTAGTATTTTTAGCCCCATTTTTGGATGCCATTCTACCGGTGTATGTTTACTGGTAATTAATAAGTAGTTTGCAATGGCATAAAAAGGAGCTGTTAAAAAAGAGATGATGGTGGCTACTTTTACCATAAAAGTCATACTGGTAATAAGCAATCCGAGTATTAATATGGTGCCAATTGACAGGAAGATAAGCCACAATAAGTAGGTATTTTTGGGTGATTTTTCAAAAAGCAATTCCGTTGTTCGCGCCATGGCTCTTGGCGATGCATCTAAAGTGGTTAAACTTGTGCTAAACATTGTTGTAAAAGCAGCTATGGCAATAATTAAATAGGCACCTTGCCCTAGGTTTTTGGTGTATAAATTTATAAGCTGTTCCGAAAATTTACTAGCACCATCACTAAAGGTTTCTTCTGAACCATACATAACAAAAGCGCCTAAAGCAATAAAACAAGCCCCTAGAGTAATGGTTCCGAAATAGCCAATATTAAAGTCGAGAATAGCTTTTTTAGGATCTAGTTTTTGCGTTTTGCCTTTTTCGAGTGTCCAAAGTGAATGCCAAGCCGAAATGTCTAGGGGTGCGGGCATCCATCCCATAAAGGCAATTAAAAAAGCAATGGCTATTTTATCGCTTGGAAAAACAGGTGTAAAATCGAACTGATAAGTGGTATTTTGATAAGCTATTAACATGGCCGTTATGGTGCTTATTGATAAAGTTACAACAATAATTTTCATTAAATTGTCTAGTAAACTGTATTTGCCAATCATCAAAATTAGAAAACTCACAAAGGTAATTAAGGCGCTCCATACCAGTGTATTATCGGTAATGCCGAATAATTTGGTAGCTATTCCGGCTGTTACAATGGTTACGGCAGCTTGAATGGTAAACATGGTGGCAAAGGTCAAGATATAATAAAACCAAAGCATCCCTTTTCCTAGACGTTTATAACCGTCAATTAAGCTTTCGCCTGTGGCAGCTGCATAGCGCGGACCGTATTGAAAAAAAGGATATTTAAATAAGTGAACCAATAGCAATGCCCAAAGTAAACCCATACCATAATCTGCTCCGGCACGTGTAGATTGCACTAAATGTGAGACGCCAATTGCAGCGCCGGCAAATAATAATCCCGGGCCTAAAGTTTTGAGGGTTTTAGAGAGCTTTTCCATTTTCGAATTTTTAAAAATTAGTTATTATTGATGATTTCGGCTAACAGTTTTTTAGCGCGAAGGAGTTTTATTTTTACGTTATTAACAGGTTCATGAAGTTCTGTGGCAATTTCTTTATAGCTTAATTCCATAAAAAAACGTAAATTTATAACTTGTTGATAATGTGGTTTCAACAGTTTAATGTACGCTAATAATTGTGCTAAATTTTGTTCGACAATTAATTTATCTACGGGAGAAAGTTCTTTGTCAGAAATTTGATCGACCTCTTTTTGATGTTTATGGATGGAGATTAAATCTGGATTTTGTTTTCTAAAATGATCGATGTTAATATTTCTTGAAATGGTAAAAAGCCAAGATTCAAAACTGTATTCTGAATTGTATGTAATAAGTTTGTCAAAAGCTTTGGCAAAAGTCTTTATAGTGATGTCTTCTGCCTCATCTTCATTTTCGGTTTTACTAATTTGAAAATTGTAAATAGCTTTCCAATAATTGTTTAATAAGGTGCTGTATGCAATTTGACTGCCTTGTTTTGCTTGTTCAATTAATGTCAAAATTGTTTGATCTTCTACCAATGTGTGGGTTTTGAAAACTTATTGCCTATAAAAATACGCAATTGAATCAAAATTAAAATAATTTCAAAAAAGAAACCAAAAAATATCAAATCTTTTTCTTGTAATTTTTTTGCCGAAGCATAAAGAATGAGGTAATAAAATAAAAATCTAAGCCCAATTAACGGCAATATTAACATTGGTTTAAAGGAAAAGATTAATACTAATATCGATAAAATCCAAAACAAAAGTTGGGAGGTATAAAAAAGTCCTAGTAAAAATTTATGTAGAGGTTTATAATATTGGGCTGTAGAAACGTGGCGTTTTTTTTGATTAAGCCAGTCTTTAAAAGTGGTTTTAGGAATAGATGTTGTAAATGAATCTGGTGAAAAACAAGTAGCGGTATTTGCTTTTGTCGCCATCTGATTGATAAACAAATCATCATCACCAGATTTTAATTTCATATGCGCAATAAAACCGTTTGCCTCAAAAAACAATGACTTTGTATAAGCCATATTTCTACCAACGCCCATATACGGCGTACCAGCTTTGGCATATCCAAAATATTGAATTGCCGTTAAAAGTGTTTCATAACGAATTAATTTATTCAAAAAACCATTGGTTTTTTTATAGGCTCCATAACCGATAACAATCTGTTTTTCATTATTAAACTGACTAACCATAGCACTAATCCAATGGATAGAATTAGGGATACAATCGGCATCAGTAAACAATAAATAATCACAAGATGCCGCTTTTATGCCAAGCGTTAATGCGAATTTTTTATTACCCCAAAACTGTTCATTTTCTTTGACATCAACTAGTTTAATATGTGGATAAAGCAGTATAAAGCTTTCGATAACTTCGAGGGTGTTATCCGATGAGTTATCGTTTATAATTACCAATTCAAAATTGGGATAGTCTTGCTTAAAAAGAATCGGAATCAATTTCTTTAAATTCTTTTCTTCGTTTTTTGCACAAATAATAACCGAAACGGGTTTGTTAAAAGCTTTTGTTGTTTTAGGTTTTGCCCAAGAGAAAAAGCTAAAAAATCCTAAGTAATAGCACAGTTGAATTGCTACTACCAAGTAAAAACTTATGATCAATATGTTTTGTAGTGTATTGATAGTTATTTATTTTCGCAATTTTCGGGTAGTTTTCCGCAATAACTACAAGTTTCTCCTGCTTTGTTTAAGTGCGGGTTTTGACTGGCGCAAGTGCCGGCAAATTTGCCGTCTTTTTTTGCCCATATTTTTATAGCAATGGCAGCAAATGCAAGGGCGAGCATTCCAATTGTAATTAAGACGAGTTTCATAGATTATTTGTTATTACTATTGATGCCAAAATTACAAATAATAAGCCCAACTTTTTAAAGTTGGGCTTATTAATTAGTTATTCTTCGTTACTTTTTATGAGATCGTTTTGAATGTTTGCAGGTACGGGTTCAAAACTGATGAATTTTGTACTAAACGAAGCTCTTCCTTGAGTAATAGAACGTAAAGTTGTTGAAAATTTATAGAGTTCGGCTAAGGGTGTTCTGGTAATTATTTGCTGATATTTGCCTAGACTTTCGAGTCCTAAAATAACAGAACGCCTCGATTGTAAGTCGGTCATGACATTGCCCATCAGTTCTTCAGGAACTTTAACAATAACTTCATTTATGGGTTCCATCAACTTAGGATTGGCATTTAAAAAAGCGTCCTTAAATGCGTGAGCACCAGCAATTTTAAAAGAGATATCGTTTGAATCTACTGGATGCATTTTACCATCAAACACCATCACACGAATATCTCTGGCATAAGATTTTGTTAACGGACCTGTTTCCATAACTTCTAATATTCCCTTCATAATTGACGGTAAATAACGCGCATCAATCACACCGCCTACAATACAATTATAAAAAATTAATTTTCCGCCCCAAACTAAATCAATGACTTCTTTACCACGAATATTAAAGCCTTCGGGTTCTGGTATGCCCTCAAACCAAGGTTCAATTTTAAGGTGGACTTCGCCAAATTGTCCGGCACCTCCAGATTGTTTTTTATGTTTGTAGCTCGCTGTTGCCGAGCGCTGAATGGTTTCGCGATAAGCCACGCGCGGTTGTTCAAAATTTGCTGTAATGCCAAAATTATTTTTCAAAGTCCAATCTATCATAGCTAGATGAAGTTCCCCTTGGCAGGATAAAATTTGCTGTTTGAGTTCTTTAGAATAGCTAAAATTAACGGTTGGGTCTTGACTTTCTATTTTTCTTAAAACTTCATTCAATTTTTCATCATCTTTTTTATCCTGAGCAGATGTAGCTTTTTGAATTCGAGATTCAGGAAAAGTTATTGGTTTTATGGTAATTTTATAATCTATTGGATGTAAAGTATCGTTGGTTTCGGTAACTTTTAATTTTAGCGTAGCGCCAATATCACCGGCTTTAAGAGATTCTACCAGCTCTCTTTTCTTGCCATCCATAATAAATAATTGGTTTAAAACTTCAACATCTCCTTTTCTAGAATTTTCGAGTTTATCATTCTGATTTAATGTTCCAGACATCACTTTAAAAAAGCTTATTTTACCCAAATTTGGTTCATGAACTGTTTTAAAAATAAAAAGTGTTGTTGGACCTTGAGGATTATATGAAACTTCTTTATTTTCTATACTTAACTGAGGTTTTAAATCGGCTGCAGCCGGAATAACATTGTCAATAAATCCCATAAGGCGACCGCTTCCCATATCTTTTAAAGCCGACACACAAAAAACCGGGTATAATTCATTATTTAACATGCCAATTTTAATGCCTTTGCGCATTTCATCTTCTGTTAAAGTGCCGTTTTCAAAATAGAGTTCCATTAAATTTTCATCATTTTCTGCTGCTTTTTCAATCAATTCATTATGGAGTTTATCTGCTAATTCTTTTTGATTAGCCGGAATTTCGAGCTTTTCGGGTTTACCGCCGTCTGGCTTAAATTTATAAAGCTTCATTTTTAGCACATCAACAATACCTTGAGCGCCATTTATTAGAATGGGGTATTGAATTTTTAGGGCATTTTTGCCGACTAAATTTTTTAAACTGTTAAAACTTTCTTCATAGTTTGCTTTTGGATGGTCAATTTGATTTATTACAAACACCGTAGGTTTATTAAAGCGGTCTATGTAATTCCAAATAATTTCGGTACCAACTTCAGCGCCATACTGGGCATTTATCAACATAATCACACTATCGGCAACGTGCATGGTAGAAGCGATTTCTCCAATAAAATCATCTAAACCAGGTGTGTCAATAATGTTAATTTTGTAATTGCGCCATTCGGTATGTAAAGGTGTTGCATAAATTGAAGACTGGCGTTCTTGCTCGATGATTTGGTAATCTGACACGGTATTTTTTTCTTCAACACTACCGCGTCTAGCCAGAAGTCCGGCTTCAAAAAGCATGGTTTCTGCCAATGTTGTTTTTCCGCTATTATGAGCGCCAACAAAGGCAATGTTTTTAATGAATTTATCATCATATACCTTCATAATTTGAAAATTTAAAGTTTATAATGCTTAAAATTACAAAATATGAAAATAAAATAAATGATTTATGTTAGGAAAGTAACAAAAAACTTAAAATTTACTGCAATGAAATTACTTTTATTTCAACGCGTTGGTTTAAAAGTTTAGCTTGATTGGTATTTGAGGTATCTATTGGACGACTTTTACCGTAGCCTTGAAAGGTAATTTGACTTTTTGAAATACCTTTGTCAAATAAATAGTACGCTACATTTTTGGCGCGATTAGTTGATAGCGATTGGGCGTAATCATCTGGAGGCAATGTGTTTGTATGT
The DNA here is from genome assembly GCA_036170135.1 of Flavobacteriaceae bacterium. GTDB lineage: Bacteria > Bacteroidota > Bacteroidia > Flavobacteriales > Flavobacteriaceae > CG1-02-35-72. The sequence goes on from JAVHOP010000075.1 coordinate 19,436, forward strand.
CCGCCAATTTCAATTTTGATTTCAGGATTTTGTTTTAAAAATTTGAATAATTCCATTAAGGTTCGCTTGGCTTCTCTTGTTAATTCATACGAATCGGGTTCAAAATACAAATTTGGCAAAGCAAAACGCTGTCCGACTTTTAGCTGATTTGATTTGATGTTTTTTGAATTGAAATCTTCACTCTTTTCAACTTTTAAAACCTTGGTTAAGTCCTCTTTGTAAATTGGTTCTTGACGTATATTTGTTTGGATTTTTGCTTTATTGTCAACTTTATTAGAAATTAATTGAGAGTCATTTTGATTTTTAACATCGGTCTGATTAATTATATTAATTAGATTGTTGTGTTGGTAAAAATTTGGAGAAGCATAAGCAACAGTTGTTTTAACATTTTTTAATAAGGCTTTATTCAACACAAATTTTCCTTTAGAACAATCTACATCAAAATCAGGTTCAGCAATTTCAAGGTTATTGATGTTTTTATAAAATTCCTTAGCATTTTGACGCTCTAAATTAAAGGTCAAATGGTCAATATTTGGCGTGTTTATCGTAACTTGAGAACTGTCGGCGTTATAGCTAAAATCGGCATATTTTAAAATGGCTTTTTTAGTAGCAACGTTTTGAATAGCTTGATTTTTAAACTGACTTGTAACAAAAGCTAAAGAATCTTTTATGCGATTATTAAATTCTAATGTGGTTTCAAACATCCCTTTTGCAGACCAAGTTTCAATACTTTTAGTAAAGTAGTTATTGACATCTTCGCACGGACTAGACATGTCTAATGATCCCAAAGCAGCAATGGCATCAATGTCGGCACCAAAGCGTTTATTTGGTTTGTAATTTGTCATTAAATCAGTTAACCTTACAAAATAAAATTTGTCGTAAGTTTGAACGAAATCGCTAATATCTATCGATGCCGAAATGTCATTAACAATGCCAACATTGATCCAATCTTTATTATTTTTAGATATTTCAACTTGAGTGGGTTCAAAAGAACCACCAACTTCAAAAATATATAAATCGGGTCCAACAACATCAATTAGTGCATTATCGATAAACTGCACTGTAACACTCGCCCCATATCCTAAGGCATACATATTTGAATCAGGTTGACCGATAAGATAGTCCTCTTTTGTAAAAAACCTAGAAGCAGCAGGGTCTCCTGGAGTGGCATCAACTAATTTATCGGCAAAAGCCAAAACGCCTTGCGGAACATTAACTTTGTGTTCGCGCCAATCAAAATAGTAATTTCTTTGCGCTTGCATAGATGCTGAAATCAAACAAATTAACAGTGCAATGAGTTTTTTTGTAAGGCTATTGTTGCGCATTAAATGCAAGTTTTTTTTTAGTTAAATGTAAAAGTAAAAAATAAAATTAAGAAAAGACATTGACTTCAATATCTAAATCAATTTTAAAAATTTCTTTAACTGATTGTTGAATGGCTTTTGCTAAAAATAAAATGGCACTGCCGGTGGCATTTCCATAGTTTACAAGCACTAAAGCTTGTTGATGATGCACACCCGCATCGCCTATGCGTTTTCCTTTAAATCCGCATTGTTCTATTAGCCAACCGGCGGGAATTTTAAACTGATTTTCGTTGAGCTTATAAAAAGGCAGGTTTGGATAGGTTTTCTGCAAATTGGCAAAAAGAGCCAAATCAATTACCGGATTTTTAAAAAAACTACCGCTGTTGCCAATTTCTTTTGGGTCGGGTAATTTTGAACGCCTAATTTTTATAACGGCTTGGCTTATTTGTAATAAACTTGGTTTTGCAATTCCAGTTAATTCTGATTTTAGCGCACCATAATCTAAGTTGAGATGGTGTTGTAAAGTAGTTAATTTAAAGGTAACTTTTGTGATAACAAATTGACTTTTTACCTTATTTTTAAAAATGGAATCGCGATAGCCAAATTGACAATCGGCGTTTGAGAAAATGACTGTTTTTTTGGTTTTAATTTCTAGAGCCTCAACTTGGTAAATGGCATCTTTAACTTCGGCACCATAAGCGCCAATATTCTGAATAGGACAGGCGCCAACAGTTCCCGGAATAAGTGCTAAATTTTCTAAGCCTCCATAATTTTTAGCAATGCACCACAACACAAAATCATGCCAATTTTCGCTCGCCATAGCACTAATTAAGACGCTGTTTGGCTCGTTGCTGATTTCGGTCTTAGCAATGCCTTTTAAATTGAGTTTTATAACCGGAATATCTAAGTCTTTTGTGAGTAACATATTGCTGCCACCGCCCAAAATTAAGCAGTTTGGATATTGACTTAAAGCTTGTTGTAATGCTTGTTCAGATTCGATTTTAGCAAATTTTTTAGCCCTGACATCAATACCAAAAGTATTATAAGGTTTTAGTGATATGTTATCTAAAAATAACATTAAAACGGATAAACTTTTAAGGCGGCATCTAATACTTTTACGGCACTCAATAAATCTTCTTTTTTAAGCACATAAGCAATGCGGACTTGGTTTTTGCCGAGCCCTTTTGTAGAATAAAATCCGCTGGCAGGCGCAACCATAACCGTTTCTCCGTTAAGGTTAAAATCTTCTAAAAGCCATTGAGCAAAGTGGTCGGAATCTTTTACAGGAAGTTGCGCAATACAATAAAAAGCGCCTTTTGGCATACTTACTTTAACCCCTTTGAGCTTTTGCAAAGCGGCAATTAATGTATTTCGCCTATCGACGTATTCGGCTTTAACGGCATCAAAATAATCTGTTGTAGTTTCTAAAGCTGCTTCACTGGCAATTTGCGCATAGGTTGGCGGACTCAATCGTGCTTGGGCAAATTTTAATACTGTTTTTAGTAATTCTTTATTTCGGGTAACAATACAACCAATTCTGGCGCCACACATACTGTAGCGTTTTGAAACTGAATCAATCATAATGGCATGCTGGTCTAAACCAGTTTCGGTCATTATTGAGTAAAATTCTAAACCATCGTAAACAAACTCTCGGTAAACTTCGTCGGCAATTAAATAAATATCGTATTTAAGAACGAGTGCTTTTAATTGTTGTATTTCTTCTTTAGTATAAATATAACCTGTCGGATTACCGGGATTGCAAATTAAAATTCCTTTAGTTTTAGAGGTAATTAATTTTTCAAAATCGGCAATAGGAGGCAAGGCAAATCCGTTGTCAATCGAAGAATTTACGGGGACTACTTGAACGCCATTTAGAGTTGAAAATCCGTTGTAATTTGCATAAAAAGGTTCGGGAATTATAATTTCATCGCCCGGATCGGCAATACTTCCAATGGTAATAATGAGGGCTTCAGAACCTCCCGTGGTAATTATGATTTCGTTGGCACTGACATTGATATTTTGCTTTGTATAAAAATCGGCAAGTTTTCCACGATAAGCGTCAGAACCTTCAGACCGACTGTAAGCTAAAACTTCGATGGTGTTATTTTTAACGGCATCTAAAGCAACTTGAGGCGTTTTAATATCGGGTTGACCGATATTTAGATGAAAAACTTTAAGTCCTCTTTTCTTGGCGGCTTCGGCATAAGGAACTAATTTTCTAATAGGTGATTCTGGCATAGACTGCCCTTTAAGTGATATTTTTGGCATGAATTATGAGTTTGTTTTGTTGTGCAAAATTGCAAAATATAATTTTAAGAAGTCTCAAAAAAACCAATTATTTGAGTTGTTAAATTTTTGTCAAATATTTTTTTTAGACGTAACATATACTATATTTGAGTGTTTTAGAAATGTACGCTAACCGAAACAAATTGAAATTTAGAATTGCTGTTATTATTGCAAGCTTATTTTTTGGCCAAATTATTTTGGCTCAGGATTCATTTTCTATTATCGATAAGTCAAATAAATATATTTTACCATTTAAAATGGTAAATAATTTAATGGTAATTCCTGTTGAAGTCAATGGTAAAAAATTATCTTTTTTATTAGATACAGGCGTATCTAATACCGTGATTTTAAATATCAAGGTTACCGATTCTCTAAAATTGCGAAATACAGAAAAAATTAAAATTCAAGGTTTAGGCGTAGGTGAATTTGTGGATGCCATAAAATCAACTCATAATGTTATCAATATTGGTAAAAATATTATAAATAAAGGCCATAAAATATTTTTAATTTTAGATGGTGGTATCAATCTTTCCAATAGAATTGGAGAAGAAATCCACGGTATTATTGGCGGTGATTTGTTTAAAGATTTTATCGTTAAAATAAATTACAGTTCAAAAAAAATAACTTTTTATAATCCTGAAACATATCGTTATAAAGCTTGTAAAAAATGTGAAATGATACCCTTGAGTTTTATTGCTGATAAACCTTATATTAATGTGATAGCTAATTTTTCTGATACCACTAAAATTAATACGAAGTTATTGATTGACACCGGTGGAAGTGATGCGCTTTGGTTATTTGAAAACAAAGAGGCTCAGGTTCAAGTGCCACAAAAGTACTTTTATGATTATCTTGGGCAAGGTTTAAATGGTAATATTTACGGAAAACGCAGCCGTATTAAAAGTCTAAGTATTGGTCAGTTTTTGTTAAAAGACATCACGGTATCATTCCCCGATACCTTGTCGTTATCACCATCCATGCGACATTACAGTAGGCGAGGGACCATAGGTTCCGAAACACTGAAGCGTTTTCATCTCCTTATCGATTATCCAAACAAAAAAATAACTTTTATTAAGAATGCAAGATTTTTTAGCGAGGAATTTAACTACAATATGAGTGGCATTGAAGTTGCCTATAATGGACAAATGTTGGTGAGCGAAAAAGTTATAAAAGATTATCAATCAACTTCTGGCAATAAAGTGTCAAATGCAGAAAAGGGAATAACTATTGATTATGAATATAGCTATGTTTTAAGTTTAAAACCGTCTATTCAAGTTACCGATGTTAGAAAAGATTCACCAGCCGAAATAGCTGGCGTTCAAGTTGGTGACTACTTATTAGAAGTTAATGGAAAACTTATTTATACCTATACCATCCAAGATTTAATGAGCCTATTTTACGAAAAAGAAGGGCGCGATATCAAATTATTGGTCGATAGAAATGGCGTCCGATTTGTCTTTTATTTTAAACTCAAAAAGATATTGTAAACCTATTTTCCTACAACAACGCCTTTTATAAAGACAACAAATTCAGCTGTTTTTGCATTCGAAAAAATGGTGATATTTTTTTGAAAAGCCCCCACACGATTGGTATCGTAATGTACTTTAATTTTGCCTTTTTCGCCTGGCATTATAGGTTCTAATGGTTTTTCGGGAATGGTACAACCACAACTGGCGCGCACATCGCTAACTATTAATGGCGCATCGCCAATGTTGGTAAAGATAAAAGTCCGATACCCATCACTACTTTTTGCAATAGTTCCATAATCAATGGTGGTTACGTCAAATTTAATTTCAGGTGAGTTTTTAATATCGGTTTGAGACCATCCTACAAGTCCAAAAAATAAAAGAATGATGCTTAATTTTTTCATGTTTTCTATGTTAAATTTAATTTTTTTTAAGCGATAAATGTAGTTTAAAACTTTTAAATAACAAAAGCACAATTAAAGTTTGCTCGTTTTTATCTTAAAGCGGATATAATTACATTTGCACTTATTTTTAAGAGAACACAGCTTATGTCACTGCCAACACATTACAATCCCGAAAACGTAGAAGATAAATGGTATGCGTATTGGATAAAATACAATTATTTTCATTCAGAACCCGATTCAAGAGTGCCTTATACCATTGTCATTCCGCCACCAAACGTTACCGGCGTGTTGCACATGGGGCACATGCTCAACAATACCATTCAAGATGTGCTGATTCGCCGTGCGCGGATGCAAGGGTTTAATGCTTGTTGGATTCCTGGAACTGACCATGCCTCAATTGCTACCGAAGCAAAAGTGGTTAATAAATTAAAAGAAGAAGGTATCGCTAAAGCGGATTTAACACGTGAAGAATTTTTGGCGCATGCTTGGGAGTGGACGCATAAACACGGAGGTATTATTCTAGAACAACTCAAAAAATTAGGTGCTTCGTGCGATTGGCAGCGAACTAAATTCACGATGGATGACGATTTGAGCGAATCGGTAATTGATGTGTTTATCGATTTGTATCAAAAAGGATTGATTTATCGCGGGTATCGCATGGTTCATTGGGATCCGCAAGCTAAGACAACCTTGTCTGACGAAGAAGTGATTCACGTCGAAAAAAACGGAAAACTCTATTATTTAAGATATCAAATAGAAGGTTCAAATGATTTTGTAACCATAGCAACTACACGACCCGAAACTATTTTGGGCGATACCGCCATTTGTGTGAATCCAAACGACAAACGGTTTACAAATCTGATCGGTAAAAACGCGATTGTTCCTATTGCAAACCGCAGCATTCCTATTATTGCCGATGACTATGTAGATATGGAATTTGGCACGGGCTGCTTAAAAATTACACCGGCACACGACGTAAACGATAAACTAATCGGCGAAAAACACCAACTTGAAATTATCGACATCTTTAATGATGATGCCACGTTGAATGATTTTGGATTACATTACAAAGGCTTAGATCGGTTTGTTGCCCAAAAAGCCATTGTAAAGGAATTAGAAACCCTTGGCAATCTGGTAAAAATTGAAGATTATAAAAATAAAGTGGGGACTTCGGAACGCACAGGTGCTATAATCGAACCAAAAATTTCGGCGCAATGGTTTTTAAAAATGAAAGATTTAGCGCAACCGGCATTAGATGCTGTAATCAATGATGATGTGCAGTTGGTACCAGATAAATTTAAAAATACCTACCGTCATTGGATGGAAAATGTGCGCGATTGGAATATTTCGCGTCAATTGTGGTGGGGTCATCAAATACCAGCCTGGTTTTATGCCAAGGGCGTAAACGATTTTGTGGTAGCTAAAACGGCTGAAGCTGCTTTAACAGCTGCCAAAAAACAATCGGGAAATCAAAATTTAAAAGTTACCGACTTACGACAAGAATCGGATGTTTTAGATACATGGTTTTCGTCTTGGTTGTGGCCTATTTCAGTATTTGATGGCATCCGAAATCCCGAAAATAAAGATATTAATTACTATTATCCAACAAACGATTTGGTTACCGCTCCCGAGATTTTATTCTTTTGGGTAGCGCGTATGATTATTGCCGGATACGAATTTAGAGGCAAAAAACCGTTTACCAATGTGTACCTTACCGGAATTGTCCGCGATAAATTAGGACGAAAAATGTCTAAATCTTTAGGTAATTCACCTGACCCAATTAAGTTGATGAAGCAATACGGCGCCGATGGAGTACGTGTTGGGATGTTGTTGACTTCGCCCGCCGGAAACGATTTGCCATTTGACGAAGACTTGTGTGAGCAAGGTCGGAACTTTACCAATAAAATATGGAATGCCTTTAGATTGGTTAAGCAATGGAAAGTTGATGACACTATTTCACAACCCGAATCGTCAAAAATTGCGATTGATTGGTATCATGCAAAATTCCAAAATGTGTTGGAGCAAACCGAAGATTCATATCAAAAATATCGTTTGAGTGAGGCTTTAATGGGTATTTATAAATTGGTTTGGGATGATTTTTCGTCGTGGTTTTTAGAAATGGTAAAACCCGAATACCAACAACCAATGGATGCTAAAACCTATCAAGCTGTGATTGACTTTTTTGAAGGTAACTTAAAATTATTGCATCCGTTTATGCCATTTATTTCGGAAGAAATTTGGCAAACTATCAAACAACGCTCACCTCAAGAAGCTTTAATCGTTGCCAATTATCCAAAACAAAAAGCTTATAATCAAGAACTTTTACAAGAGTTTGACATTGCCGCCGAAGTTATTTCAAATATCAGAGCCATCCGTAAAGAGCATAAAATTGCTTTTAAAGATGCGATTGATTTAGCGGTTTTAAATAACTCCGATTTAACCCAAAATTTTGATTCTATCATTCAAAAATTGGGAAATATTGGCACTTATTCGATTGTAGCTGAAAAGGTTGAGCAAGCGGTTTCGTTTAGAGTAAAATCTTTTGAATATTTTATTCCGATAGCCAAATCGGTTGATACCGAAGAAGAAAAAGCAAAATTAACCGAAGAGTTAAATTATACCAGAGGCTTTTTAAAATCGGTTCAGAGCAAATTGGCAAACCAACGCTTTATAAACAGCGCCCCTTTGCAAGTGGTGGCTAACGAAAAGCAAAAAGAAGCCGATGCTTTGGCTAAAATAAAAACTTTAGAAGAAAGCTTGTTGAGTATGTAATCTAAATACACGAAAAAGGCGGTTTGTTTAGACCGCCCTTTTTATATAAATAAGTTTGAGTGGTTATTTCTTAACAACAATTGATGCTTCTATTAAAACATCATCCCAAGTTTTACTGATGCCATCTTTGCCTTTATGAAGGTCAAAACATGCTTTCTTTAAGGAATCGAATGCTTCGCCAATATTCCAATCGGGTAAGTTCATGACACCTTTAAAATGGATGGTGTCGCCTGCCGAGGTAAAAGTTAGTGGCAGACTTTTGGTTACGCCGTTCATTAAAACTTCTAGCGAGCCCATTTTATCACCTTCAAGGTGAATGGTACCTGTTAGCACGCTTGTATTTTCCATAACCCCAAAAAATAAGTTTACCAATTTGCCATCGCGTTCGGGGTTGTTGCTAAAAAGGCTGCTAACGGGAATATTAAATTGGAGGCTATCTAAAGCCAATTCAGCCGTCAGAGCTTGTTTAGATTTGGTAATTTCAATTGTTTTAAACACGCCACTCACAGGTAATTTTTCGCTTGTTTTGTAAGCCGTCCATTTTATAGTTGCGGTCGAATCGACAATAGTAAAACCGGTATCATCGGTTTTTACAGCATCATTTTTAGTGTTTTTACAAGCACTAAAGCTCAACACTAAAACAGTGATAAGCAGGAATTTCAATTTTGATTTCATAAAATTATTTTTAGATTTAATTAATAGTCTTTTTGGTGATGCTTTCTACAATTTTGATATATTCAATTTTAGCTTCTGTAATGCTTGTCCCTTTTAGTTGGGTAAAGGCATTGAATTTAAAAGCATTTCTAATATTGGTTTCGTAAGATTTTTCCGGGAATCTTGGACGGTCTTTAGTCGCCAATTTATAATAAGCATACAAACGCAACATCACATCGGGTGGTACCTCGCTTTGGTTAATTGCCGAAGCTATTTGATAGGCTTTGTCAAAACGAATTTCTAGGTCTTTCATAATGCGGTCGCAATAACAGTTTTCCCGCCAATGGCTTTGTCGTTTAATTGGACATGAATCTTAAAATCTAGAGGGACAAAAATATCAATTCTCGAACCAAATTTTATAAATCCGGCGTCACGACCTTGAAATACTTTTGTATTTGGTTTAGCGTAATTTACAATGCGTCTTGCCACAGCGCCAGCAATTTGACGGTAAAGAATTGGTCCAACTTTTTCATTTTCGACCACAATGGTGGTGCGCTCATTTTCGGTAGATGATTTTGGATGCCAAGCTACTAAATATTTTCCGGGATGATATTGACTATATTTTACAATTCCGCCAATAGGGTAGCGGGTTACATGAACATTTAAAGGCGACATAAATATTGAGATTTGACGTCTTTTATCTTTAAAATATTCTGATTCAAAAACTTCTTCAATAACAACCACTTTGCCATCAGATGGCGCAATAATTTGTGTTTCGTCACAAATAGTTTCTCTCTTTGGATTTCTAAAAAACTGAAGGACCAATACAAAACAAATCACGATAATAACTTCTATTACTTTCGATAAAATGGATTGTTCTAAAAAATAATCAGTTAATAAAATAAGCAAGACGGTAATCATTCCGGCAATAGTAATTATCTTAAAACCTTCCTTATGAAACATATTATACGAGTTGAAGAAACAAATATACAAAAGGAGCTACCAAAATAAGGCTATCTAATCGATCTAAAAAGCCTCCGTGTCCGGGGATGACTTTAGCACTGTCTTTTACGTGAGCCAAACGTTTAAATTTAGACTCAACCAAATCGCCCATAACTGAAAAAAGGGCGCAAATATTGGCTAAGATAAACCAATAAAGTAGGCCTAATTCTGCCGGATAATAAGTTGATATAATGTACCCAATAATGTTTGTTGCAACAATGCCACCAACAAAACCTTCAATTGTTTTATTGGGTGAAATACTTTCAATGAGTTTATGTTTGCCGATGCTTTTGCCTAAAATGTATGCAAAGGTATCATTTGTCCAAATTAAAATAAAAGTAGCAATAATGAGGGTAGGATTATAATCGCCATGAGCGAAAGGAATGCGAATTAACAAACCAAAAGGGAGTATGACATAAATAATGCTCAGTACAAAATTGCTGATATCGTTTTTAGAGATTTTGTCATTTAAAAAAATTAGTATAAACGGAATAATGACACTAATAATAGTTAAAGCGTAAATTAAGTAACCTGGAAAATAATCTGTAAAACTGATAAAAATTAAAATGGCGATAACGTAAATCCAATTAGAATGATATTTTATAAGTTTTTTAAATTCATTTACGCAAAGCAACATCATTATAAAAAATAAAACGTAAAAACTATGTTTTGATGAATAGGTTGATACTAGAAGCGTTGCCGCGTAAATGAGAGCAAAAATAGCTCTTATAAAAAATTCCTTCATGTTATAAATCTTCTAGCAAAAGTAGGTATAAAATTTTGGCATTATTATTTCCATACATCATAAAATCTGTTGAGGTGTTGTTTGGATTATAACTCTTAATAGGGGTAATGTTATAGGGAATATTGCTTTTGTATTTGTTTTTAATTCCAGTTAGTCCTTCTCCCTTGTTGTTTACCAATTGACTAGTTTTAGCAAAAACAATAAAATTTTCGGGTAAATTGAATAGTTTATATTCTTTTAATTGTTTTGATGAAAATAAAATACTGCCATCTTCGGCAATGAGATGTTCGCAATTTGAGAAAAAACAATCGGCTTTATTAAGCGTAGCTACAGCGTTAATTTTAAGATCTTCCATCAATTTATTAAGTCTTATTGAAAAGCTTAACGGATGTTGCCATTGTTCTTGTTCTAAAATATTAGCGAGTTGATTTTTAATATCATCGATAGTTTGACAATAAAAAAATCTTCCAGATTTTGCTATAAAATTTTCAACAAAGAGAACATCTACAGACTTTGACTGATTAATTTCAGGCAATGGCTCAGGTATAGCAACATGTTTTGTTTTAAATAAATTCTTAAAAAAATCCATATTTGAATCTTATCCGCCCAAAAATACAAAAAACATAATACTATTCTTGACTTTCTTCGGATTTTTCAGTTATGGTTTCAGGCTCAATAATCTTTTTTTCTTTGAGTTCTACTTTTTCATCAACTTCAAAAGGTCTTTCTCCGAAAATTTGGACTAAATCATCTCTAAAAATGACTTCTTTCTCTAGAAGTAATTCGGCTAAAGACGATAACTTATCTTTGTTTTCTTTTAAGATTTCAATGGCTCTTTGATACTGAATATCAATAATTTTATGAATTTCTTCATCAATTATTTGAGCAGTATTTTCGCTATATGGTTTAGTAAAACTATAATCACCTTGACCGCTTGAATCGTAATAAGTTAAATTGCCAATCTTTTCATTCAATCCATAAACGGCAACAATTGCACGTGCTTGTTTGGTTACTTTTTCTAAATCATTCAAAGCACCTGTCGAAATTTTATTAAAAATAACTTGCTCAGAAGCGCGTCCTCCAAGCGTAGCACACATCTCATCGAGCATTTGTTCGGTTTGAACAATCATACGTTCTTCGGGTAAATACCAAGCTGCTCCTAAAGATTGACCTCTGGGAACAATGGTAACTTTAACTAAAGGAGCGGCATGTTCTAGCATCCAGCTTACGGTTGCGTGTCCGGCTTCGTGAAAAGCGATGGTGCGTTTTTCTTTTTTAGTGATGATTTTATTTTTCTTTTCTAGCCCACCAACAATACGGTCTACAGCATCTAAAAAGTCTTGATGAGCCACGCTTTTACTACCATTTCTTGCGGCTATTAATGCTGCTTCATTACAAACATTAGCAATATCGGCGCCCGAAAAACCTGGAGTTTGCTTTGATAAAAATTTTAAATCGATATCTTTTGCAAGTTTAAGTGGGAGAATATGAACTTTAAAAATGGCTTCGCGTTCTTTTAAATCGGGTAAGTCAACAAAAATCTGACGGTCGAATCTGCCTGCGCGCATTAAGGCTTTGTCAAGAACATCGGCCCTATTGGTTGCTGCAATAACGATAACATTAGTATCGGTTCCAAAACCATCCATTTCGGTTAAAAGTTGGTTTAGGGTATTTTCGCGTTCATCATTACCACCGGTAATATTATTTTTACCTCTAGCGCGACCAATTGCGTCAATTTCATCAATAAAGATAATTGAAGGAGATTTAGAGGCGGCTTGTTTGAATAAATCTCTCACACGCGATGCCCCAACACCCACAAACATTTCGACAAAATCGGACCCAGAAAGTGAAAAAAATGGCACATCGGCTTCGCCTGCAACGGCTTTTGCAAGAAGTGTTTTACCAGTACCTGGAGGTCCTACTAACAAAGCGCCTTTAGGAATTTTACCGCCTAAAGCCGTATATTTATCAGGGTTTTTAAGAAAATCTACAATTTCTTCTACTTCTTCTTTAGCGCCTTCTAATCCAGCAACATCTTTAAAAGACACTTTTACTTTGGTATTTTGGTCGAATAACTTAGCTTTAGATTTTCCGATACTAAATATTTGTCCACCAGGTCCGCCTGCACCACCACCCGACATGCGACGCATAAAGTACAGCCAAATCAATATTAAAAAGATAAAAGGAGCAAAGGATAATATCGTGTCGAATAAGTCGGTTTGCGAATCGTAGGTGATATCAAAATCTAAACTAAATTTAGTTTGACTGTCTTTTAAAGTATTTTCAAAATTTTGTAAATCGCCAATTTGAATTTGATAAACTGGATTTGCGCTATTAAAAAATGGCGATGAGGTCAAATCTTTATAAGTTGCTTTTTGAAAGGCTTCTTTTTTAAGAATGATTTGCGCCTGATTTTTATTGACGATAACAATTTTTGAGACGTCATTAGTTTGTAAAACTCTTTCAAATTCTTTATTTGAAATATTTTTTGAACTAAAACTACTCGATCTAAAAAGCATTGAGCTTAAAAAAAGAATAGCAATGGCACCGTAAATCCAGTTAATGTTAAATTTAGGTTTTAATTCTGGAATTGGCTTTTTCTCGGGTATATTTTTTTTAGCCATTTTAAATGGTGTTAATTAATATTTAGAAGTTATTGAGATGGTTTCGGCATCGCCCCAAAGGTTTTCAATATGATAAAAATCTCTAGTTTCTTTCTGAAAAATATGTACCACAACGTGTACATAATCCATTAAAATCCACGAAGCATTGCTTTCGCCTTCTACGTGCCATGGTTTTTCTTTAATAGCTTTGCTAACAATCTTTTGAATAGAACCGGCAATGGCGCTAACTTGCGTGTTAGAGTTCCCATCGCAAATAATAAAATAATCGCAAACTGTATTTTCGATTGGTCTTAAATCTAATATTTTAATATTATTACCTTTAACTTCTTCTATGCCTTTAACAATTAAGCTAATAAGCTGGTCTTGATTTTGATTTTTTTTTGCCATTAAGTGGTTTAAAATTATGCTACAAATGTATTAATTTTTATTATGAAACTGGTGTATATTTGTTTCCTATGTTTACCATTGTCAAACTTCAAGCCATTAATTCTACCAATACCTATTTAAAAGATTGTATTAAACAGGGTCCGGTTAAAAATGCAACTGTTGTTGTTGCACATCATCAAAAAAATGGAAGAGGGCAACTTGGCTCAACTTGGGAATCTGAAATTGGTAAAAACTTAACTTTTAGTTTGTTATATCGATTCAAATCGCTTGTGCTCTCACATCAGTTTTATTTAAACTGTGCGGTTTCATTGGCTTTGTATGATTGTTTATTACCAATAGTTAAAGATAAGTTAAGGATTAAATGGCCTAACGACATTATGTCAGACAACAAGAAGTTGGGTGGAATATTGATCGAAAATACTGTCAAAAGTGGCTTGATTACCCAATCGGTAATTGGTGTTGGTTTAAATGTTAACCAGCTACAATTTGCTGATAATTTACCAAATGCAACTTCGTTAAAAGCGATTTGTAATCAGGAGTTTGATTTAGATGTTTTGCTCCAAAATATTTTAAACGCTTTTGCTGATAAATTTAAATATATTGAAAATTATAAATTCGATTTTTTAAATCAAGCTTATCATAAAGCGCTGTATAATAGCAATGTTTTAACACAATTTACCGATGGGAAAAGTAAATTTTTTGGAAAAATTATCGGTGTAAACCTTGACGGAATGTTATTGCTAGAGCTTGAAAATGGGGAATCTAAATCGTTTATTAATAAATCTATTGAATATATTTAAGCATTAGCCGATTTAAAGTTTGCTCAAATTTTCTGATAAAGTATCGATGAATTTCTGTAATGGATTTTTAATCATCATGGCCATCATCGGATTAAAATCGCCTTCAAAAGAAAGTATAATATTTGATGAAATATTGTCAATTGCAGTGATATTTGCAGTTAAATCAAACGGAAACTTATCGCTAGCACTTGTCAACACAATTTTAGAAGGTTTTTCTATCGTGCCTAATTTTAATTTAATACTTGGCATCCCTTTTAGAGCGAAGATAAAAGATTGTTCGAGTGCCTCAAACTTATCAATATTTTCAGGCATAATTGTTTTAAAATTTTTAACCTCTGTCAAAAAATCATACAATTGATTGGCATTTTTATTGACGATAACATTTGGGCTTTCTAATTTCATAATTATTTCCAGTTGCTTGGGTTTAAACGCCATTGGTTTAAAGTTTCTAAATCTTTTTCTATTATATAATTGGTGTTAATTGCTTGCTCAATTAATGTTTGATAATCACAAAGACAAGTTAAATTGACTTTAGCAGTTTTAAAATTTTTAATAGATTCTTCAAAACCATAATTAAAAATAGCCACCATTCCTTTGATATTGGCATTGGCATCTTTAAGGGCTGCAACCGCATTTAAACTACTCATTCCAGTGCTGATTAAATCTTCTACAACAACAACATTTTGACCCTTTTCAAGATAGCCCTCAATTTGGTTTTTGCGTCCGTGACTTTTTGCTTCTGGACGAACATAAACAAAGGGCAAACCCAATTGTTCAGCAACCAAAACACCGATGGCAATGGCACCGGTGGCAACTCCTGCAATAACATCGGGTTTGCCAAATTTTGCCTCTATTGCTGTGGCAATATTCTGGCGTAAAAAGTTGCGAATTGTTGGATATGAAAGGGTAATTCTATTGTCACAATAGATAGGCGAGTGCCAGCCGGAAGCCCAAGTAAAAGGGTCTTGAGGTTGTAATTTAATCGCTTTTATTTGCAAGAGTAGTTCGGCTGTTTTTTTTGCCGTATTTTTGTCGAAAATCATAGCGCAAATGTATGTAATTTTTTATAATGACAAACCCATTTTACTAACAGATAATGACTCAATAGGCGAAAATTTTAAGTGTTTTAATTGCGATAAAGTTTCGATTAACGATGCATTAAATCAGCTTAAAAACACTGGTTTAAAAGGTGCTTTTTTTGTTGATAATGATATTGATTTATTATACCAAAATTTTGTAAAGAATTTTAAAATTATAGAAGCCGCAGGAGGTTTAGTGCGAAATTATTCAAAGGAATTATTGTTTATCTTTAGAAATGGCGTTTGGGATTTGCCAAAGGGAAAAGTCGAAAAAAAC
The DNA here is from genome assembly GCA_036170135.1 of Flavobacteriaceae bacterium. Lineage (GTDB taxonomy): Bacteria > Bacteroidota > Bacteroidia > Flavobacteriales > Flavobacteriaceae > CG1-02-35-72. The sequence continues at coordinate 35,236 of JAVHOP010000075.1, forward strand.
GAGTCGCTATGCGATGCGGCTTTACGAGAAGTCGAAGAAGAATGCGGTATTATCGGTTTGCAATTAGAATCTTTTTTTGATAAGACGTATCATATTTATGAATTTAAAAATCAATTAATTTTTAAGATTACACATTGGTTTACAATGATTTCAAATTCAAATACAAAATTGATTCCGCAACTCGAAGAAGGCATTACTAAAGCCGTTTTTTTGGATGCAGAAACACAACAGGATGTGTTTAAAAATACTTATCCAAACCTTAAATTATTACTTGAAAAGTATCGAGCTTATTAATTTACTCTAAAAATCGGATATCTTAAAAACGCTTGCTCTTTGTATTTTGAGTTGTTATAAATGTAACTCAGTTGTGCATACCAGTTTTCTGCAAATTTCGTATCCCCTTTTTTCTTGGCTTCGAAATCGGCTTTAAGTTGCGGATTATTTTTTAAGATTTCTATTGCTAAATCTTCGAATACATAAGGCGAAAAGCCTTCTTTTTGTTGCAAAATGGTGTCAAAAAAATTCCAATTAAAATATGAATCGGTTGCTGTTGGTTCTAAAGTTTCTAAAACATATCGTAATGTGTAAGTTTGAATCGGAATATAATAATCACCTTTTCTAAAAGTAACTATTTCCTGACTAGTTGTGACTTTTGTGTCAGTATGTAAATAATGTCCTTCAAACGGACTATTTCTAGTTTTATAATCGGCAATTTGATACACTTCAACAACAAAACTCGTGTCTTTTTTAAAGGGAATTAATTCAACTTGATTGCGCTTTAAGCGTTCAATTATAGGCCAAAATCCTTGCGGAATAACATAAGCTTTTGGGATACTCACAAGATTAGAAGGTTTAAAATAATCGTAATAAGTTACGGGTTTTGTAAATGGTTTAGTTCTGTCATATTTTAATCTATCAAGGCCTGTGATGTCACTTTTTATGATGGTTCCATCAAAACCTTTAAATTGTAAAGTGCTGGTCTTAGTGCTGTCAACTTCCCAATACAATGGATAAGTATTTTGAGCGCGTACATCAATAAAAGCTTGCTTGCGTACTTTTTTAATGGTTTCGCCATTTTCTTTAATAAAATTTAAAGCGCTCATCATCATCTGGTAAGTCACCTCAACTCTTGGTTTGTAGGTTTTTAGCATATGCGTTTCCACCATCATTCCTAATGTGTTAAACAAGGCTGTATAACCTGTTGAATAACGTGGAAAATCCATAAATTGTGAAAAACCAACTTCG
>JAVHOP010000075.1:36580-37848 GCA_036170135.1 Flavobacteriaceae bacterium
TGTATAACCTGTTGAATAACGTGGAAAATCCATAAATTGTGAAAAACCAACTTCGGGAACCTCATTGTAAACATTCACATAAGGAGTAGCATCGATGCCTTTTGTCTTTAAATCGTCTAATATATTTGGCATCATTGTATTGTATAGATAGTCGCCTAAAGCGCCACCCAATTTATTGTGTTGTGTAAATAAATGAGTCAACGTATATTGGTAATCGGCACCATTGCTAACATGATTATCAATAAACACATCGGGTTTTAACAAATGAAAAATTTCTGTAAACGATTGTGCATTTTTGGTGTCGTTTTTTATAAAATCACGATTTAAATCGAAGTTGCGAGCATTCCCTCTAAATCCATATTCGAGTGGACCATTTTGGTTGACCCGGGTTGTTGAATTTCGGTTTAACGAACCACCAATATTGTAAATTGGAATCACGGCAATCACAATATTTCTGAATGCTTTTTTAAGGTCTTTATTTTCAACAATATCGCGCATAAGCATCATGGTAGCATCAATGCCATCGGGTTCACCGGGATGTATTCCATTGTTAATTAGGAGAATATTTTTATTAGATTGTCGAATTTTATTAAAATCGAATTCCTTATTGGTATTAAAAACAATTAAATTTAAAGGATAACCCGAATCGGTTAAACCCATTGTTTTAATGTCTATTTCGGGATAAGCTTTGGCGAGTTTTTGATAAAATGTGATCGTTTCTTGATAGGTAGCCGATTTTAAACCGTTGCTCAACTCAAAAATTGTTTTAAAATTTTCTGATTGTTGCGAAAAAAGATTTGAGCTAATAAAGAGGATAAACAATAAAATATTTTTCATAAAAGCAATTATTTATTAAGTCTTACTGCTTTTGGCACGAGTGATGAAACATCGCCGTGATTTCTGATAATATCTCTAATGATGCTAGAGCTGATAAAAGAATTCTCGGCACTAGTCAATAAAAATACGGTTTCAATTTTTGAAAGCTTTCGATTGGTTTGTGCAATAGCTTTTTCGAATTCAAAATCAGCGGGATTGCGCAAACCTCTTAAAATAAAATCGGCGTCTTGGGTTTTGCAATAATCAACCGTTAAGGTGTGATATTCATCAACTTTTATTTTAGGTTCATTTTCAAAAGTCTTTTTGATAAAATCCATACGTTCTTGCAAACTGAACATATATTTTTTGGTTGCATTAACGCCAACAGCGATGATAATTTCATCAAACAACGGCAAGGCGCGATTGATAATATCAACATGTCCTAGGGTTAA
>JAVHOP010000075.1:37948-39102 GCA_036170135.1 Flavobacteriaceae bacterium
GCCATTTCAATAGCATTGCTAAATAAATCTGTTAAACTGATTCCGGCTGCTCTAGCTTGTTGTGGTAATAAACTTTCGTTTGTCAAACCAGGAACAGTATTAATTTCTAGGAAATAGGGCTCATCGCCAATAAAGATGAATTCAGATCGCGAAAAGCCTTTCATATGCAGGATATTATAAATTTTCTTGGCTACATTATTAAGATTTTCTAATTGTTTATTATTGATTCTTGCAGGCGTAATTTCTTGAGATTCTCCATTATATTTGGCAGCATAATCAAAGAAATCGTTTTTACTGACAATTTCGGTAGGTGGCAAAACTAAAATTTTGTGGTGATATTCAATAACACCAATAGAAACCTCAGTTCCTTTTAAAAAAGATTCGATTAGTACATCCTTATCTTCGGCGAAAGCAATTGTTAATGCGGCTTGTAAATTGGCTTCTTCATAGACTTTGCTAATCCCAAAACTAGAACCTGCCTGATTTGGTTTTACAAAACATGGAAGGCCAACTTTATTGATAATTTCACGAGTATTTACAGCATCTCCTTTGCTCAAAAAATAGGAAGTTGCCATATTAATTCCATAGTTTTTTAACACACTTAAACAATCTTTTTTATTAAAAGTTAAAGCCATTTGGTAAAAGGGTGCAGAAGTGTGTTTTATGCCGAGCAAATCGAAATATCCCATCAATAAACCATCTTCTCCGGGTGTTCCGTGAATGGCATTAAAAACACAGTCAAATTTTATTTTTAATCCGTTGAGGATAAAACTAAAATCAGATTTATCTATTTGGTAGGTTTGATTATTAATAAGAACTTCCCAATTATTATTGGTAATTTTTACACAATAAGCGTTATATTTTAATTTATCAAGATTTTGATAAACAACGGAACCACTTTTTAAAGAAACACCAGCTTCGGCTGAGTTTCCGCCCATAATAATGGCAATATTTTTTTTCAAGACAAAATGTTTTTGAAGTTGAACAAAAATACAAAATCTTTAAAGAAATTTTTACAATATAATTTTGCTGGGCTTAATTAATTCTTCAATAATACTTGTGAAGTATGTTTTTAAGATTATATTTGCATCCCGAAATTATTCGGGGTGTAGCGTAGCCCGGTTATCGCGCCTGCTTTGGGAGCAGGAGGTCGC
>JAVHOP010000076.1:0-2073 GCA_036170135.1 Flavobacteriaceae bacterium
ACACTCAACAATTGACTCGTACCCGTAATGGTGTAATTGGTACCACCGGTTGGATCGGTTTCGGTTTTGATATAAAAGGGTCCGTTTGCCCAATCAATGGTAGAGAAAGTGCCTGAAACAACTGTTCCAGATCCGATTTCTATACTCACCAATCCGTTACTATTTGATGTTGGCATTTGGGTTTCAACATAAACTGATACAGGGTTCATCCCAGAGCCTTGCAAAATGCTAATTTGCATTCTTACCATTGTAGAAGTTATCAAAGCATTGCTACCATCTCTAATGACGGCTTGGTAACTCATTTTTTGAGGTGGGGATTGCGCTTTTATTTGTTGCGTTACAAATATGCTGGCAATTAAGAAAGCGATAAAATAAATGGTGAATTGTTTTTTCATTTTAAAATATTTTAAAGGTTAAAAAGAACGAATGGCACGGACGAAGGCACTAATATTTTTTGAGTTTGAAAAATAAGTATTGTTAGAAAAATTGACACCCCAATAATTTGTTGCACTATCTTCTGTTGAGCTTAGATAGATAGTTGTGTTATGAATACCAGTTATAAATGGCCATTCTAAGTATAGTAACTCTAATTCATATTTTGAAGGAAGATACCAATCCCCATAGGTAATACCGTTTTGCGTAACCGAATAATCGGCACATATTTTCGCTGCAAAATTTCCAGATTGATTGTCATTCATTTGTGAAGCAACAATCATGGCTGTATTCATTGCCCCAGCACCTAAACCATCTCCAGTAGCACCTGTTGCTCTAGATTGCCCGTTATACCAACTACTTGATCCTTGATCTACTGGTGAGGCTATTAAGCCATGTTGCCCATTATCATAAACATAAAAAACAATACCACCGCCATATTGTTCATTGATATGATGTGAATTTGCAGTCGTAGAAATTGTAGTTCCAATTATGGTAATACCACTTCCAGCAGTTAAAGCATCTTGTTTAACATCCCAATTGGTAATATCTGAGGAAGCAATTCCATTTGCTGGAGATGCCACAAAAATGGGATCTGTTTCGTTAAGTGTACCCGAAATACTTTGTGCTGTCTTTGCATAAAACGCATAGGGCACACTTAATAGTTGACTGGTACCAGTAATGGTGTAATTTGTGCCGCCGGTTGGATCGGTTTCGGTTTTGATATAAAAAGGTCCGTTAGCCCAATTAATGGTTGAAAAAGTTCCAGAAATAACGGTTCCTGTGCCGACTTCTAAACTTACCAATCCGTTAACATTAGAGGTTGGTGTTTGGGTTTCAACATAAACGGGTATCATATTACCACCCATAGCAGAGCCTTGCAAAATACTGATTTTCATACCGACCATTGTAGAAGTTACCAAAGCATTGCTACCGTCTCTAATAACGGCTTGATAACTCATTTTTTGAGGTGGTGATTGCGCTTTTATTTGTTGTGGGACAAACAAGCTGACAATTAAGAATGCAATAAAATAAATGGTGATTTGTTTTTTCATTGTTTTTAAATTTTAGTGTTAATATTCTTTTTTTGTTCCCGATACGCTTCGCTATCGGGACTAATTCGACTAAGTGTTTTTTTAAAAACACTGTCTCATTGAGTTTTAATGATTTTAAATATTTTAACTGGTTTCAAATTGCTTATAATTTTAAGATAATAGATGGCGCCAGGAAGCTGCTTCATTGTAATTTTACTACTGTTATTTTCCAGTTTTTTATGAGCTAGTAGTCTGCCGTTTAAATCGAATAGTTGGTAGGATAAATTTTTGTAATCCATATCAGTTATCGTAAGATTTAAAAAATCGGTAGTGGGATTTGGATAGGCCATCAGACTCAGATTAATTCCCAACAAATCATCAATGCCCAAAACTGCTGAAATTTCAAAAGGCTGTTGAACACCCTGTGCCATACTTCCGTTAGATCCTATACTAGTGGTGTAAACAATTTGACCAACTGAATAACTGCTCGTGCCACCACTTCCGGTTGCATCTCCACCCGAAGAAAGAATGGATTCTTGTGCCTGAATTCCTCCTAAACTAAAAAGGAAAATGACGATTAAATAATAGGTTTGTTTTTTCATAGTTC
>JAVHOP010000076.1:2173-7400 GCA_036170135.1 Flavobacteriaceae bacterium
ATTTTAATGACCACACGTCTGTTTTTAGCGCGTCCATCAGCAGTTGAATTATCAGCAATTGGTGCCGAGGGTCCAAAACCTTTTGCTGTAAGCCGATTGCTTTCAATGCCTTTTTTTGTAAGATAGTCAACAACACTTTGGGCACGCAATTGGCTTAATTTGTTGTTAAGTGCCAAACTTCCGGTATTATCGGTATGGCCTTGAATTTCGAGTTTCATAACTGGATTATCGCTTAAAAATTGAAATACTTTATCCAAATCGGTTGAGGAGCCGGTGTTTAAAGTGCCTTTGCCGACTTCAAAATAAATGTTATTCAGCACCAAACTTTGTCCTGCTTGGGCTTCTTCTATGGCTAATTCTAAATTGACGTAAAGTGTGGTGCTTCTGCTCAATCCTTTCGTGCTTATGTTTTCGATATTTGACAGATAGCCAGCCTTTTTTCCGATAAGGGTAAAATCACTATCCGATTCTAATTGCGCTTGAAAAGAACCGTTTTCAGATTGACTTTGCGTTGTTATAAAACCCTGATTAGAATTGTTTGTGATATTGATAACAACACCGCCCTCAGGATTGTTTTGGGTTTTATTAATCACAACGCCCTTTAAAGTGAATTTCGGATCGTTATGCGTTAAGGTAACATACAACTGATTGTCAGTTGATTTAAAATCATTTTTAGAAATAGGCACAAAAGATGAATTAATTTGATGCAATAAGCCACTTACAATATAATCGGATGGTGTTATTGAAGTAAAAATTACTTTTCCGTCAGCATCAGTAAGCGCTTTGTGTTTTGCACCATCTAATCCGCTAAGGTTCACATCTACTTCTGCTAAAGGCAATCCGGTTTCTGCATCATTAACAGCGATAATAATATCCTTATTCTGAATGATTAAAGCTTTTTTAACGGGTTCAACCAAACTGGTGGTGTCAAGCGTTTTTGAAGGTTTTAATTTGTTTTTTCCGATTTGCATACCGATGCCAATAGCGTAATAAAAATGATCGTTTACAGTTGAAGATAAAGCGCGTCTATATTGGAGATTTGTAAAGATAAAAGCTTCATTAAAGAGATTGAATTGCAATCCGGCACCAATTGGCACATAGAGCCCTGTCTGTCCTTGATAAGTTGAAAATCCGATGCCACCGGAAAGATAAGGAACAACCGTGTAGTTGTCGGTTAACAGTTTTAAATTCAGTCCGATATTGGTATCCAATAATAGCTTACTACTTCCGTTAGTAGAGCCATCCTTAAAGAGATAATCCGTAAAACTGCCATCTATTGTGGCTATAAAATCAATATTTTTATGGATTCCTTTTAAGTAGTTTACGCCGATTCCCATTTGCATATCGCCAATTTTACTCCACAAATGGTTTTTGAGGACGTTGTTTAAAGAACTTGTTCTGATGAGCTGTGCGGTATTAAAATCGTTATAAAAAACGTGAAATGCCAAAGTTGCAGGTTTTTTTTCGTGAGTAGCTTGGGCAGATAATTGTAGCACTAAAAAGCCCAAAACGATGATGCTGATAATTTTCTTCATAGATTTTTATTTAATCTTCGTTCTTTTTATTGATAGCTTTATTTTGATTAATGATGGTAAAAATAGCGGGCTCGCTTCTTCCTTGAATCGTCATATCATTACTCGGAATGGGCTGTCCTTCCATATCGAGGGTTTGTACCGTCCAGATAAATTTTTGGTTGATAATAGTATCAATCATCGACAGATTGGTATGCCAGATATATTGGGTCATGCCATGTAAAGCAGGCTCATCTAAAAGTGGACGGTTGCCGCGAAAAGCTTGCATTGGCGTTTGTCCCTGTAAGACTTCAAAAACCTGAACCCGATAAGTAGGTGGCTCAGCATTATTCGGAATCAATCCCGTCCAACGGAATGTGATTAAACTTTGCGCGATTTTCGCATCTAATTTGGCGCCATCGGGAGGATACATCAATATCGGCAATTGGTAAGATGTGATAAAAAACGGATGGGTTTGATGAGCTAAAACAATGTCTCCTTTAACATTCATAATTTCAACCATTAATTGGTATTGCCCGGCAGCTAAGCGTCCCGTCCGTTGCAAGGTACCGAGCACTTTACCTGATAAACTTAGATTTTGCAATTGTAGCGCATCAGCCATCGTAAATAAATTGACGCCTAATTTTAAAGAAATTATTCTGGCTGCATTGGGGTTAGAGGTGCCAATGCTGTTACCACTTTCATCCATTAAAGTGGTACGTAATTTAACCAAAGCATCGCCTTGAGACACGCCATACGAATATGAGATAATCATTTGGCCGTTAATCGGATTTGCCCATTGCGACAACCAAGGTTGTGGATGGCTATTTAAAGCGAGATTTAAAGTGATTTGAGATTGAACGAACGCTGTCATTAAAACAAATCCGATAATGATGATGAAGTTATATTTTTTCATTTTGTTGATGTTTGAGTTAAAATTTATAAAGCAGTCCGGTTCGCATAGTTGTTTCGAAATACTGTGGATTTCCCATATATATTGGCGTTAAAGTGTTTCCAGGAATTTCTGATCCAAAATGAAAAACATTCGCCGTCATGGTAAATTGCCAAGAGAGTTTTTTCTGTAATTTCCAATCGTAGCCTGCTGTGGCCATCAAATTTTTATTGGCAGTAAAGGGCAACATGGTGCTGATATTATATTGCAGCTGACTCTTAAACTTGAATTTTTTACTCACCTCCCAAGTCATGCCAGTCGAAGCAGTAACCAAAGTTAAGTCTATTGATGGCGCGGTATTTTTAAACCACATGACACTAAAATCAGGACTCACTTTTTTGTTGAAAAATGTGGGAACATAAAGCAACATGGCCGTTTGTGTATTGTTGTGCGTGGTGACAAAAATGATGGTTTCGTCGTAAAGACTTTTGGTATAAGTAGCGCTAATCATATTACTCATTTTAGTGTTGCTCCAAGTATATGATGGGTTTAAACTGAGTTCATTGCTCACACTTTTATATCCCGAAAGGTCAGGTGCGCTGTAACCAAAATTGTTAAAGCTTGCATTTAAGCTAAATCGGTCGGTGAACTGCGTAAAAATATTGACATTAGCGATGAGTTGTTTGGTTCGGTCTGGTCCGGCAGTTCGGCTCAAATTCCCAAAACGTTCGCCAAAGCTACCCACCACATTCATTTTCTTTTTCCAGATATTAAATCGTGTATCAATAAGATAATCAATCAGATCATTTTTCATAAACGGATAGCCGGCCGTAAAATAACCGGCGCCAAAATATTTGAATTTGGTTCCAAGCTCCCAATCCGATCCTTTTTTAGCGATTCCCGCTATCACTGCATTGTCTTTATTTGTTGACGTATGTGCGGTGAGAAACGGTTTAAAATCAGCAACTGGTGTTGTAGAAAGTGGTGTGTTTAAGTTTAGGGTATGAAAACTTTGACCGAGTTCTAGATTGAATTTCCAACCGTTTTCTGAAGTCGTATTGGTTAAAAAAGTAACAATCATATTTTCTTGAGGATCGATAGGTGTTAAAGGTGGTGCTATTACTGAGCTACGTTTGTCAATAGATTTTACGAAATTAAATCCTGTAAAGTAAACACCTTCTTTTTCAAGTCCGATTTGCGCCATCCATTGATTGCGTTGGTAAGCGCCAATTACACCAGCCGGATTAGGAAGGCTTGGCGCTTCATAATTAATTGGACTTTGTGAGACGCCTTTAAATAATTTAATTCTAAATTTTCCGGGAGCCAAATTAACGCCATAACCAAATATACCTAAATCGCCGGTACTCAAATCGCTGTATTTCAGATTTTGGGTACCTAAAAGCCATTCCGTTTTGCCATTTTTTAGACGCAATCCAAAATTATTTGCCGGATTGGTTAAAAATTGCCAAAGGCTTTGTTTGGTTCCGGATGGCGTGGTAAAGTTGTTGAGCATCGGACTAAAATTAAGGTTCATCGGAATTTCCCATTTGCCAATCATAAACGTCGGGTTAAAGGAATACCTGACAAGATTCCACGGCTTTCGCGCATTATAAAATGGTGGGGTAGAAGGTGGTCCCGGAATGCTGTTCAGTCCATAACCTTCATACGTTACACCCATACTACCACTGATGGAAAATGTTTTTTTTGCTTCTTGAGCGTTAACTTGAAAAGCCAGAAATAATACGAGGATTATTGCTATTTGTTTGAGGTGCTTCATTGGGTTTTTGATTAAGAATTTTATAAATTCATTATTTTAATGGTTACCCCATCGGTCAAAAATGTCTAGACTCCATTTTTGTCCAATAGTAGACTTTAATTGCCTTAACGAATTATCGATTAAACCTGCGGGCGCTTTCCAAACACCATCTAATATGCGCATATTTTTTTCGATAAGATCATAATCTTCTTGTTCAAATACGCTGCCTTTTTCTATCATTTTGCGTGCAACACTAAATAGTTTTATAACATCTTTTGGATGATTTAGAATCATCTTGCTGATGCCGTCATGTTCCTTTAAATCTTTATACCACTGTTCTATTTTTGCGCCAGCAGGTGATTTTTGCAAGTGTTGTCGCGCTTGGTTTAAACTGATGTTTACAGGGTCTTTTTCACTCTTAAGCATATCGTTTTGGATAAGCTGGTTCCAAGGGGCTACAACAAGTTTATAATTCAAATAAATATTTCTTTCACAAATAGTACAAGGATCTTTTTCGTCTCTGAACGTAAGATTAATAGGAAAAGTAAGGTTGGTACTAACTGGTGGAAGATTTGTAGATATGATATCAAAATTAACATCTCCAAAATTTAAAGGTGGTACGTTATTGACTCTATGATAACGACGTCCGTCAACAATAGGTGTTCCTAATGGAAAAGTAAATGGAGTGTAACCAGAACTGATAGCATCTAATTTATAACCTATCATAGACCTGCTATAAGGCGATGTTGTCACAATAGCAGTATAGGGTTGATGTACAACAATATCAAAATTATTGATATTAAAACCGCTATAGTTATTGAGCATATTTGATAAAGTAACCTTGAAATTCATCAAATTAGATAAATCTCTTTCTATTTTACTGTCAAACATAATAAGATCACAACCCGAAATAGAGCCACAGGCATTGCTCGAGGCAACTGTTAAAGTATCGGCTGTTTGTTTTACAATTGGACAAGATGAACTTGAAAATCCAGAAACACCCATAGCCGTCTTATATTGAGTGCCAAAATAATTGACAGGTACGATAACTTTGTAAATTATTGTAGT
>JAVHOP010000076.1:7500-12399 GCA_036170135.1 Flavobacteriaceae bacterium
TGGAGATTAGTTCCTGTTGGTGTTAGAGGAGTAGAGCTGACTAAAGATATGCTACCATGACTAGTTGATAAGTATGGTGCTGATGGCAATTGAACCATCATTTTTAAGCCAGAAACCGCATAGTTGTTACCATTTCTTAAGGAAGCTTTATACCAAATGGGTTGCCCGGGAATGCCGTTGATATTGCCGGTTGTCCATGGGGCATTAACTTCAGGTCCTTTGCAATTTGCTTCTAACTTAAAAGTAATATTTTTAAACAGGTCAATATTAACAGTAGCAAAACTTGATATCGTATGATTTCCGTTAAAATTATAGTTAAGCGTCGCCGTGTTTGTGTAAATTGAATTACAAGTTACATTGTGTTTCACGTTTGTTTGATAAGTAATTACCAGTTCGGTATAACCATTACATGGCGCTACGTTTATTGGAAAATTTCGTGCAAATCCGGTTGGAGAAATCGAACCTGATTGTATAGTGCTTAATTGTAAAGCAGTATAGCCTATACCCGTAACTGAAAATAAAGTTGGTGTGGTAAAATTTGAAAATGATGGTATTTCAGAAATCAAATCAATTAAATTTGCACCACTAACCGCCATCATACCGTAGTTCCTAATTCTTATCTGAAAGTTTAGAGCATCACCAGGGTTGGCACTCACGTTGGCACTAAAAGCACCGCCATTAACACTAACCTTTTTTTCTAAGGTGATAGCTGGTTCGAAAACATCTTTAAAACTTTGTAAGGTTACATTGCCTGAATAAGGAATGCCGCCAACCTTGAAATCGAGTTGGGCTTTGTTGTTATAGGGTGTATTTGGTGACGATAACGGTACCCCTAACCGATGTGTTATTTTTACGGTCAACGTACTGTATTTTGGGAATACTGTAGAACCTATTATACTAAAATCTGAATCTAAGAAAGGTAAAGAAGGAGAAATAGTATTAATATTAGGATATAATGTCTTACTAGGAGTGCTATTAGAAAGGGTTATTATAGGTGGTGGGAGATAGCTTCCTAAACTACTGCTAAATTGAAACGAAGAAGGACTACTAGGAAATATTTGATTAAAAGTAGCCGTAATTTGGGTTACCTCAATCTCTCCTGAGAAACTTGAAACAATACCATCTAGGAAATCGCTTAAAACAAAGTTATTTAAATTGTTTGGAGTCAAATTATCAACCTTAATAATATAGTCGTGCGTCTTGCAGTTATCGGGTGATGGAAAATATCTTAATGGATATTTAATCAGCGATTTATGAAGTACCACACCATTCATAGTATTTGGCGGTTGGTTGCAACAAGCTGGAATATTGTAACTCATTGTGGTAGAAATTGAATCGCTTGGATTGCAAACATTATGGCTATTGAAAATAAGCCCTAATAGATTAGAAGAACTTTGGCAAAGTATGCTTTGATCATACGCGATGATGGCATAATGTGTCTGACTTTTCTCGCTAGAAATGCCACTTCGCGACCAGGAATAAGTTGTAGGTCCAGACCCTGATGGTGTGAAAGAAATAGGATTCCCTATCGTATTAAATACACCTTGTAAGGTAGCGCCTGCTGGTACCGTTAAAGCGAATGTGCTATTACTAGAATTTGTATCCAAACCAAAACTATTGATTTCATACATAGCAACACTACATTCATCTCCCTGAAGTAAATTCATAGTTGTTGAAATGCCAGCACCATTATTTTGGATTGATATTGGTGTAGTAGCAGGTACGGGATTTGAGTAAATGCTTCCTGTTAAGGTTGAAAGCGTTGTACTAACAATATCATTTGATAAATTACAATCGGTACTGATTACCCTAAAATTGACTGTAAAATCGGTTGCTGAAGTATAATTGTTATCACCAGGAGTAAATGGGGTTGTTTGATATTTCACATTGCCGGCAAGGATTGTGGGAATCCCCCAAATGCCATTAGAAGTTAAACTGGAACTGACAAAAGCAAGCTTAGGAGGAAAGGTAATATTTAATTCCGCTTTATTTCCAGTCAGCATGGTGTATTCCATAGAATAATCAATTGTAATAATGGTGCCACCTGCGTATGGACCACTATTCAAAACAGGTGTTTGGATTAGGCTATTTTGAGCAGTAACTTTGAAGCTCAAGCTTGAACTGAGAATCAGTATAAAAACGGCTATATATTTTAGATTTTTCATGATGTTTATTTTTTTGGTCCAATTTCTTTGTTATAGTTAATATCTTTTTCACAGATGATATCATCACAAGTGCCATTATTCTGATAAAAAGTAAATCTAATGATCAGGTTTATAGGATTTGTTGATGATGGCGGAAAATAAAAATTTATAATTTTACCTTCAAAAGTCAAGGCACCACTTGCTGATAACGAGCCACTAAACCAAAAGGCATTACCTAGAGTTGTGATGGCTGAGTTGGTATTACCGAGACTTAATCCCCATGGCACAGAAGTTTCTTTGATACTTAAAATATTAGCCCAAGGTTTTGCCCCGCCGTTATCGTCAATATCAAGAATTTGAACTTTTACTTTGCTAAAAGTTACAGGTGCAGCAATCGAAAAATTAGTGGTAAAATTTAGATCAGTACCAACTAAATTCAAATTTGTTCTCTCAACATTGATGTTTTCACAACAAGGAGGCGGACAAATCGCTCGTACAATCGTTGATGAACATCTTCCGTGATTCCAGGTGTATGTTAATTTAAAACTCGTAACCGAACCACATACGTATTCTGGGATGGTTAGGTTTATTGGTAGTATTCCCGAAGTGAAAGTTCCTGGTATTCCTGAAAGAACATTATTTGGTAACGTTGTTAAAACATAAGTACCAGTTTCAGGAGGTGTTGAAGGCGTTATATTTAAATTAAAACTGTAGTCTCCCGGCTTCAAACAAGAACCATCATTTGGAATTGTAATTTTTTTCTTTTTAATGATAATTTCTGAAGTTTGGCAACAATCAGTAACCTTAACTTGATAGACGCAAGGCTTGCATTTTACGCCATTACAACTGGCTTCTAGTGTGATGGTATAAATACCATTTTCAGTTGGCGTAAAGGTTCCGTTTAAGGTGTTAGTGCCTGTTCCAAAATTAAGAAAAGAGCCTTTTTCTACTTTCCAAGTGGTATTTGCTTGACAAGAAGCATTATTTGGGCTGCATTGATAGGTGTCCGTAAAATTAAAAGCTTGTTTACAACTCCAAGGAATGAGCATTTTTATGCCACATTGATAAGATTTGTTACCCGTTGCTGTTTGCACATTTAATGGTCCCCAGTCACCACAAAGGCATCTGCAATCCTCAACAATAAAAGTCGTAACACAGTCTTTACAATCTTTACCGTTACAATTTGCATGTAAGGTTAAAGTATAAGTGCCATTGGCAGTTGGTGTAAAAGTACCGTTACTACCACTTCCTAAACTAAAACTTTGACCGTCTTTGGTAACTTCCCATTTTGTTTCTGCTTCACAAGTTTCGTCATTGGGGCTACATTGGTATGTATTTGAGAATTCTATTGGTTTGTTGCAAGTCCATTTTATTTGTTTTTCATTGTTGCATTCATATTTTACTCTGTTTACTAAGAGCGTTGACCAAGAGCCACAATCGCAATCTTTGCAATCTCGAACAGTAATGGTATAAGTACAAGGTGGACAAATTTTACCGTTACAAGAGGCATTTAAAGTGAGAGTATAAGTTCCGTTTTCGAGTAAACTAAATCCGTCACTTATTTGGTTGGTGCCCGTTCCTGATTTTACAAGAACCCTGTTTTTTTCAAGCTTCCAAGTGGTTTTAGCTTCACAAGTTTTGTCATTCGGACTGCACTGATAAGAGGCTGAGAAATTAAGTACTTGTTTGCAAGTCCATTCTATGGTACTACCACAATCATATCTTTTTGTTCCTGCTACATTTTGAACTGATAATGGCGACCAAGTGCCACATTCACAAGTAGGAGGATTGCAATCTCGAACAGTAATGGTATAAGTACAAGGTGGACAAATTTTACCGTTACAAGAGGCATTTAAAGTGAGAGTATAAGTTCCGTTTTCGAGTAAACTAAATCCGTCACTTATTTGGTTGGTGCCCGTTCCTGATTTTACAAGAACCCTGTTTTTTTCAAGCTTCCAAGTGGTTTTAGCTTCACAAGTTTTGTCATTCGGACTGCACTGATAAGAGGCTGAGAAATTAAGTACTTGTTTGCAAGTCCATTCTATGGTACTACCACAATCATAACGCTTGCCTTGAGCGGCATCCAAAACAGTTAATGGTGACCAAGTTCCACAATCGCAGGTAGGATTTGTACAATCGGGTAGTCTTAAATTCAATTCAGCTCCAGGTTGGCAAACCATAGGACCAGGATCTTTATCATCTCCCTGCAAGCCTATCTTTATGGATGGTTGACCGGTAGGGACACTGACATTAAAACAGTAATTGACTGTAGTTGTCGATCCCGAGTTTTGAGTTTGAAGGGTTGGTGTGATGTTTGATACCGCATAGTAAGGACTATAAGATGGCGCATAAGCTTTAATGCCATTTGAACCAGAATAGGTTAAATTATAATTTGAACTGGTATAGGTTGATGAGATACAGACTTTATAATTATTGAAGCCCTGAGTAGGAGGTAAACATTCGATAGATTCGAGTTTTAATGTTAGATTGACATCACAGCTACTTGCCGAAAATTGAAACGGGTCACTCATCCCATTATTTTGGCCTATTGGATTTCCTTCGTGGTTTAAGGCTTGAACATTCCATACAAAATCACATAAATAGGGTAGTTTACAAGGACCATCAATAAGTTTATTGACAACAACTTGCGTCATATTTTCGACATCTTTAGTAAAAATAGGCCGATTTACCCGCATCGCCTGTACACCGGTTTGACCTTGCATCAATTGCCAAACTTTTAAACGATACGTTACGG
>JAVHOP010000077.1:0-2602 GCA_036170135.1 Flavobacteriaceae bacterium
GCGGGGCAGAATGCTTGAATTACCACTGAAACCCTTATTGCATATAGCCTTTGTTATACCTTCGTGCTTTGTTTTCATCCGAATATTGTCAATTGTTTTTCTTTCTTAGGTGTCATTTCATTAATGAAACTTTCCCATTGTGATAGGTTAATATCCAAACTATACTTGTCGTTTAAGAAAATTATTTGCTCTTCAATTTCAGTTCGGGAAATTACATTGGCAAGATTTAATAAATCTAAACGCATTAAAAGGTCTTTGGTAAAGACTCTCTTAGCATCGGAAAAGGTAATTGATTTTAAAAATGCTTCAGTCGTTTTTGAATTTAGTAGAATAATAGCATACACAGCATATTCTATTCTGTCAAAACCAATGAAATAACAAGTGTCATCCAACATAACAGGTTTGTCGTTTTGTGGCAACACTAATGTAAAGTGGTATGTTTTATATAAACCTGAAATTGCAACCTTAAATGGCTTAAATGAATAATCCCCGATTCCAAATATTGAAAACAATGGTTTTCCATTATAAATACTTGATTTTCTTGCTTGAAAATTGGAAATATTCTTTTTTAAATAAGAATATGTTTCGGGATATAAATGCTGAATATATGAAGTTTCTTGTCCAACTTTTGTTTGTGTAACAATAGTATGTTTTCTTGTTCTTTTTATTACTGTATTTTTTAAATCAGAGCTTTTTAAAAAGCCATAAACCAAATCTTCTTCGAGTTTAATTTCATCAGATTGATTATTCACAAAATGTCCGTTTACTCTTTCTAATTCCATAATAGCGGTGCAATCGTGCTTTATCCCTTGTCTCCACTCAAAAGGACATAAGCCATCAATCTCTTTTGTTTCATTATAATCAGCAAGATTCGAGACAAACTTAGAATTAAGCCAACCAAAACTCAATCTTTTCTCTAAACTATAAAAATCAAATTCATTGCATTCAAAACTTGGGGTTGAATTGAGTTGACAATAAACCAAAGACGCTTCAACTGAAACATTAAATTCCTTTTTACTATCAATGCAATATTTTTCTAACTCACCAACTCTATATTTTTTGTCTTTTTGGTCGAAAACAATGTTTTTTACCACTGAGTTTTTTACCAATAATGCCAAATAACCGTTATGAGTTTGAAAAGCATCTAAAAGCATTAAAGTAATATATTCGGCAATATCAAAATTACCTTTGCCTGTCATTGCATCTAACCCGTTTTGATTCTTGAAATTTGATTTTTTTGGAAGATTTGAGGAATTAAGGCTACCTAATTTTGAGTTTGTTACCCAAGGTGGATTACCAATTATTAATAATTTTTCAGTAGGAAACTGTTTAGAAATATTTTTAAAATCAAAATCGAAAATACTGCAATGTGTGATTGTTATTTCTGGTTTGTTACTGTCGGGATTTGAAAGAAAAAAATCGAGAATACTAAATTTAGTTTCCCAAACGTAAGGTTTGTAAATTTCGATTCCAAATACTTTCTTAACCGCCTTAAAATTAGATAACGAAGCAATTATAAAATTACCTTTCCCGCATGTTGGCTCAATAACAATTTCAGGTGATATATTCCTTTTTGCCAAATGCTTTGCAACCTTATTTGCTAAATCTTTATTTGTCTGGAAATCTCCATATTCTGCACGGTCAGGCTCTTCAACCAAGTTAATGTCAGATAAAGGAAGAGATTTGATAAGAGTATTAAAATCATCGTTATCAAAAAAATATTTGATGCCGAAGGCGTCAAATATTTTTTGATTCGCAATTTCAAAAGAAGTTGTGTTTTTTAGAAACTCTTTTAAGAATGCTAAAACTTGATAAGAAATATTTGCTTCAAATATTTTCATTACTTCGCAACCTTATCAATAACTTTACTAATTCCTTGAACTGGTTTATCAAGAGTTACAATACGTTGATATTGTAATCGCCATTGCAATGCGTTTGAAATAGTCAAATAACCTTGTACAGGAGGAGTTTTTAGTATTTGCTTTGCCAATTGAGTTAAGGTAATTTCATCAGCAGGAATGTGTTTGTCATTTAGATAAGCCACAATATCTTCAACATTAGCTTTGTCCTTAACCATTTCACGCAACCGGTACGTTGTTGTATAATCACCAGTCCGCTCATTTGAAATGAAAGAACAACTAACAAAATTAAGAGTTGCTGTTTTGGTTTTGGGGTCATCAATTTTATCGTAAACAAAAACAAGTAAATTGTACCCAAGTCCAAAAATCTTTTGTTTAGCATCTTTAAATGGACAAGATGATTGCGGTTGCTTTATTGATGTAACCTTAATGTCTGTTAGTATGTCGTCAGATGGTAAATCAATTCCATTTGCAGATGAACCAATTGTTGTTTTGTATTTTGAGTTTAATTGCTCTTGAAACTTATGTTCGATATGTGTCCCTACTGCTTTTCCGTCAGTTACCCCGAAAAGTGATTTATTTTGAATTTTCGATTCTGCAATGCAAAAGGCTTTGGCTTCTGCTTTTAGTTTGTCTATTGTTAGTTTTTCTTTCATTCTGATTCCTTGTATTTTAGTTTACAAATTTAATCATTTTTCCTGTCATTTGGTACGCTGTCGGTTTTCTTAGCATGAGGCATAACG